>CALVLC010000048.1 GCA_944336335.1 uncultured Bacilli bacterium
TTTTAAAAAGAGAAGAGGCATTGCTCTTGAACCACAAATGTTCTTATTTGATCGCGAGTCTATCACCTTAAGAAAAGGAGAAAAGTATTCTCATTATATTGAGTATAAATTCAAGGAGACCAAATAAGTATGATTAGAGAGGTAATTAATAGTTTAATTGATTATGCTTCAATTCATTTAGGTCTTGAAGGGTTAGACCGTGTTTATGCACGTAATATTGTTTTAGGCGAGTTAGGTCTTGAATATCCTTCTGATAAAGCTGTTTTTTCGATTGAAGAAATTGAAAAAATGGAAGTCCCAGATTACTTTATTGAACAAATTGAAAAATATTTAAAAGAAGAAAAAGGATATTCTGATAAAGAAGCAGAACTTAAAGCTGTTTTAGTAATGGGTGTTGTAACTCCTTCCCCAGAAGAAGTTGTTAAAAAGTTTGAAGAATTAAGAAAATTTGATAGTGCGCGAGCATTAGATTATTTATATAACTTAGGAATTAAAAATTATTATTTTCGAAAAACAATGGTTGATAAAAACATTGTTTGGAAAACTGATTACAAGAGTAAAAATATAGAAGTTAGTATCAATCTTTCTAAACCAGAAAAAAACAATAAAGATATTGCTAAACTTTTAGAAAAACCAAAAACAAGCGAAATTAAATATCCTAAATGTTTGCTTTGCTTAGAAAATATTGGCTTTTATGGTAACGACCATCATCCAGCAAGAGAAAATATTCGTTTTGTTCCTGTAATTTTAGATGGTGAAGTTTGGTATTTACAATATTCACCTTATGGATATTACTATAAACATTGTATATGTTTCTCTAGCAAACATTCACCAATGATTATTTGTGAATCAACTTTTAGAAAATTAGTTGATTTTGTTGACGCTTATCCATCTTTCTTTATTGGCAGTAATGCCGATTTACCAATTGTTGGTGGTTCAATTTTAAATCACGAACATTTCCAAGGTGGCGAACACATTCTTCCAGTTATGGAAGCTGATGTTAAAAAAGAATTTAAGCTTACAAAATATAAAAATACAAGATTATTCAAACTTGATTGGTACAATACAACTTTATTAATTAGAGGAAAAGATCCTAAAGAAGTTGTAAGTCTTGCCAGTGATATTTTAAATGCTTGGAGAAAATATGATGATGTAGAAAACGAAATCATTGCAAATGATGAAAGTGGCAAACATAATACCATCACACCATCTATTAGAAAGATTAATGGAGAATATTATTTATATCTCATTTTAAGAAATAATAGATGTAACGAAAAATATCCTGATGGTATTTTCCATGCTCATCCAGAACATCATCACATTAAAAAAGAAGGCATTGGAATCATTGAAGCAATGGGTTTATTTATTCTTCCAGCTCGTCTTGTTAGACAAGAAAACGAGATTAAAGATGTCCTTGCTTTAGGTTTAAACAATGACGAAGTCGTCAAAAAATATCCTGATTTAGCAAGTTTTTTATCTATGATAGAAGTTTTAAGAGAAAATTATTCAGCTTCTACAATTGATGAAAGTATTAAAGTTTATATTGAAGATACCTGTAAAGACATCTTAAGAAATACAGCAGTATTTAAAGATGACAAGAAAGGTAATGATGGATTAGATAAATTTATTGGAGGATTAAATTTATAATGGAAAAGACTGAATTAAGAAAAGAATTTAATAGAGTTTTCAAAACTGAACCAGAATTTTATGTAGATACTGGTGGACGTTTTGAAATTTGTGGAAACCATACTGACCACAACCATGGTTTATGTCTTGTTGCTAACTGTTCTTTAAGAATCAAAGCATTTGTTAATAAAAATGAAAGTAAAGTAAGAATTAAATCACAAGGTTATTCTTTCTTTGAGTTTGATGTTAACGATCTTGAATTTAATCCAAAAGAACTAAATAAAACTTTACTCCTTGCTAAAGGTATTTTATTTAAACTCAAAGAACAAGGTTATAAAATTGGCGGATTTGACGCATATATAAGTAGTGATATTCCCGATGGAAGTGGTGTTTCTTCAAGTGCCGCCATTGAATCATTATTTGGTTACATCGTTTCTTATTTATATAATGATGGACAAATTTCACCTCTTGTAGTTGCTAAAACTGGACAATTCAGTGAAAACAATTATTTTGGTAAACCAAGTGGGTTGCTTGATCAAATTGGTACATCATTTGATTCATTCAACTTTATTGATTTCAAAAATATTGAAAATCCAACAATTACAACTTTACCATTCAACTTCCCATTAACTTTATATCTTATTAAATCAGTTGGAGACCATGCTAACTTAACTCCCCTTTATGCGGCAATTCCAGCTAATATGAATAAAGTTGCTGAATTATTAGATGGCAAGAAGTTCCTTAGAGATTGTAATGATGAAAAGATTTTTGATCGAATTGATGCTTTAGATACAGATGAAAGTGTTAAAAAGATGGGAAAACATTTCTTCATTGAAAATGAAAATGTTTTAAAAGCAAAGAAAGCTATTGAAGAAAACGATCTTGAAGGATTCTTAAGTGCTATTAGAGAAAGCCAAAAAACAAGTAAAGAAAATATTAAAAATACTTTTGTTGAAGGCGAATACGAAGATTCACCTCAAAATATTATTGATGACGTCACAAAATTTATTAAAGATCATGGTGCAATAAGAATTCATGGTGGCGGATTCAAAGGCACAGTTTTGGCTTTCATCAAGAACGATTTCGCTCCTGAGTTCGACAAGTTCTTGGAGAAAAAGTACGCAAAATCCAGATATTTTAAAGTTAATATTTCAAATTCTGCTGTAAATTTTGAAAGGTTATAAATATGATATTTGATGTCGCTCCAACGCCAATTTCTAGTCCGGGTTTATTAATTATTATCGGCGTAATAGGCGCAATTGTTCTCGTGGCTTTGATTGGTTTTTTAATTTACCGCGTTATGGCAAACAAGAAAATAGAGAAAGGAATTAAAGATAGAGAACTTCAAGATAAATCAAAAGAAGATAATTAAGACAAATAGTGGGCATTTTCTTAGTTGTTTATTCATTTTTATTAACAATAATTATTGAAACTCTTTTTCTTGCTCTTTTGTTTTCAAAACTGGCAAAATATCAAAAGACAATATTTGCATTTACAAACGCAATTACAAATTTATTTGCACAGACTATTAATTATCTATTGATAACTGAGTTAAATTTAAACTACTACTTATCGCTATTTTTAATTGAAGTAGTAGTTTTTATTAGCGAATTTTTCTTTTATTTATTTTATTTTAAAAACATGAAAATATCTCTATTTTCGATAATAGGAAATCTGTTTACTTTATCACTATCTTTTATAATTAATGCTTTAGTAAATGATATAATTTTAGTGGTTATTGTACCTATAAGTATATGTGTTGTCTTTATTTTATTAACTTATTTAATTAAGAGGTATTATGGAAATTATAAGGCTAAAAGAAAGAGTGAAATCAAATAGAAATTTCATAATTAAGCTTACTTTTGCAGGGTTTTTCCATTTTCTTGCTGATTTTTTACCAGTATCAACGTTCTATTTATTTGCTGAAAGTTTTACTGATTTTTCTTTAATTATTCTGTTTTATAATCTTTTGGCTTTTGCAACTCAACCTTTCATTGGCTTGATAATTGATAAATTTGAAAAGACAGAAAAATATTTTTGCCTTTCTTCGATAGTCTTATTACTATTTGGATCACTTATTACTTTTAATATTTATATAAGTCTTATTTTTCTTGGCATAGGCAATGCTATATTTCATGTAGCATTTTCAAAAGATGTAGTGAAGAAAGCCAAAAGTAGTTTTCCTTTAGGAGCTTTTATTTCTCCTGGTGTACTAGGTCTAGGAATTGGATTTGCTTTTTTAAATGGCGTCCTTCGATTAGCGTTTATTATTCTTGGCTTTATAGCTTTTTTCTTATATTTAGGATTTATAAATAGATATCAAATCGAAAAAGTAGAAAGAAAAGAAGAAAGAAGTTATAAACCATTTAGCTTTTCTACGATTTTGTATATTGTTTTTGTAATTTTAACGATTATAAGCGTATTTTTTCGATCTAGTTTAGGTAAATTAACACCTCCAATAGATGTTATAAACTTATTTTTATATGTTAGTATCGTTGCTTTTGTTGGCAAATTTGTTGGTGGATTATTTCCAAAAAAAGTTTGCTTAATTATCTCTTTAATTTTATCCATTGTTTCATCAATTTTTATTGATAGTTTAATCGGCTTATTGATATTTACTTTTTCAATTAATATTTTGATGCCTCTAACTTTAGATTATTTAAGAAAACTTTTCTATAAATATGAAGCAACAAGCTTAGGATTAAGTGCGTTTGCTTTGCTTATTGGGACATTATTATTTAACAGCGTTAGTGAAGAGATAAGAAGAATTCTTTTTATAGTTTTTCTAATTCTACATTTAATTATTTTGCTTTTCTTTTTATGGAATGAGTTTTATAAGAAACAGGAAAAGTGATAAACTTATAAGTCTCTAAGTAAAATTTTCAATGTAATTTTTTACTTATTTGTAGATATTTAATTTTAAGTAAAATTTTTCGGTGATTTTTTTTACTTAGAAGCGCAAATTGATAAGGAAAGAGTAAACCATTTTTATTGTTGTGTAAAATTAATTTACAACAATATTAGCAAATAAAAAACGCTTTATTAAATGCAAAAATAAAGCGCTATAAAGTAATAAAATAAAGAAGTTTTGCAGGCTTTTTAGTTATTTTTAAGCTTTTTGTCCCAATCTTCGAGTTGTTTTTTGGTTGGTACAAAAACACAATCAATGTTTCTTCCAATTTCGTTATAATCAAAGCCATAACCAACTAAGAATTTGGCTTGATTCATGGTAATTCCAACAACGTCAGCTGTGAGATCAACCTTTCTTAATGGCTTTTTATCAACAAAACAACAGATTTTGATATCACGTGGATTGTAATTTAATTGAATGTATTGTTTTAAGTAATTTAAAGTTAAACCGGTATCGATGATATCTTCAACAATAATAACATCTCTTCCAGTGATATCAGTTGTAATATCTTTTTTAAGATGAATTACACCAGTAGAAGAAGTTCCACTATAACTAGTTACTTGAATGAAGTCCATCACTAAATCGAACTTTAATTTCTTAATTAAATCCATCATAAATGGTAATGCACCTTTTAAAACACCAATTAAAACAGGAATTTTATCAGTGTTTTCATACATAGCATTCAATTCGTTAGCACATTTAGTAATAATTTCATCGATTTCTTGTTTATTTAATACAATTTCTGGTGTCATAACTCTGTCCTCTTAAATATATAAAGATAATAGAGATTAAAGAAAAGACGTTCAAGAAAATTTAGGAAAAAGGCAAAAAATTAATTTTGTTTTAATGGATTTTACTTACGAATGAAAGAAAAACAGCAAAAATTTTTACAATGTATAGAGAAATTTACATTTATGGTGTAGATTTTTCTATTATTTCTTGAAAGCGCTTACATTAAAATAATTAACAGGTAAGGTAACTCGTGCGAGAGTATCTTATATAACGGAATTAAATAGGAGGATAAATTATAATTATGAAAAAATTAATTCCTTTAGTAGCAGTAGCATTAATGGGCGTTGCAGCTACTTCTTGTGGTGATAGTACACCTACTGGTGGTGATTTTGGAAAACCACTTATCTTTTATAACAGACAACCTACATTAGCAGACAACTCTGTTGATAAATCTGTCATGAATTGGAGTGATTTAACATTCTATGGTGGATTTGATGCTGTTGCTGGTGGTGATACACAAGGTCAAATGGTTGTTGATTATATTAAAGAACATGCAGCTGAAATGGATAGAAATGGTGATGGTACAATTGGTTATGTTTTAGCTATTGGTCAAAATTCACATAATGACTCCTCAGCAAGAACAATTGGCGTAAGAAAAGCTTTAGGTACAGGTGATACAGCTGATGATACAGCTCAATCAAAGATTGGTTCAATTAAAGCTAATGACGGCGAAACATATCAAATTAAAGAATTAGCAGCTCAAGAAATGAGAGATTCAGCTGGTCCATGGTCATCAAGTGTTGCTGGAACAGCTATGGCAGGATGGATAAACCAATACGGAAATCAAATTGACTTAGTCGTTTCTAATAATGATGGTATGGCTGAAGGTATGATTGCTCAATACGGTCAAGGTGTCGTTATTCCTACATTTGGTTATGACGCAAATGCTTCAACACTTGATTTAATTCTTGAAGGTGGTTCAATGAAAGGTACGATTTCACAAAATCACCACGCTCAAGTTTTAACTGTTTTACAACTCTTAAGAAATTACTTTGATGGTGAAACCGGTGAAGGTATGTATACAAAAGGCTTTACAACGCCTGATAAAGCTGGAAACCAAATTAAATCAGCAAAAGTTGCTTACAATGCAGACACAAAAGCTTTATTAGCAGAAAACGGAATTGTTACTATCGATAATGCCCAAAGCGTTAAAGATGATGTTTTAGACTCCGGTGTTACAAAAACAACAAAGGATACTGTTAAACATAAGATTTTATGGACAGTTTATTCTTCAACAGATAACTTCCTTAACCAAACTTATATTCCAACAGTAGAAAGATATCTTGACAAGTTTAACTATGACATTACATGGGTCAAAGGTGATGGTACACAAGAAACATCAGTTACTAACTACTTCACTAACTTAAATAACTATGAGGCTTATGTAGTCAATATGGTTGAACCAACAAACGGCGCTTTATATCAAGATTTACTTGCTAACGCATAATTAAGTTTAAATTATATAGAGGCTGCTATTGTTAAATTAGCGGCCTCTTTTATTAAAAGGAGTCCGATATGAGCGAAAATATATTAGAGTTAAGAAATATATCTAAAGCATTCGGAAGAAATAGAGTCCTTACGAACATCGATCTTACACTGAAAAAAGGCACTGTTTTAGGTCTTATGGGTGAAAATGGTGCTGGTAAGTCGACAATGATGAAAATCTTGTTTGGCATTTATTCAAAAGACGATGGACGTATTTTCTTTGATGGCAAGGAAGTAGAATTCTCTTCTCCAAAAAACGCTTTAGAAAACGGCGTTGCAATGGTTCACCAAGAATTGAACCAATGTTTAGAAAGAAATGCTGTTGATAATCTTTTCTTAGGTAAATATAGAACTAAATTTGGAGTCATTAATGAAAAAGCAATGAGAGAAAAGGCTTCTCAACTTTTTTCACGTTTAGGCATTTTTGTTGATCTTGACGTTCCAATGAAAACAATGTCAGTTTCACAAAGACAAATGTGTGAAATTGCAAAAGCTGTCTCATATAACGCTAAAGTTATTGTTTTAGATGAGCCTACCTCTTCTTTAACAGAAAGAGAAGTTAGAAAACTATTCAAAATTGTTTCTGACTTAAGAAAACAAGGTGTCTCGTTTGTTTATATTTCTCACAAAATGGATGAAATTTTTGAAATTTGCGATGAGGTTAGCGTTTTAAGAGATGGTCATATGATTATGACAAAGCCTATTAAGGAAACTAACATGAATGAGATTGTTAGCGCAATGGTTGGTAGATCACTTGATCAGAGATTCCCACCTGTTGATAACGTTCCTGGTGATGTCGTATTAGAGGTTAAAAACTTATCTACAAAATACGAACCTATTTTAAGAGATGTAAATCTTCAAGTTAAAAAAGGTGAAGTTTTTGGCATTTATGGATTAGTTGGTGCCGGTAGAAGTGAACTTTTAGAATCTTTATTTGGTGCTAGAACAATTGCTACTGGCGAAATTATTTATAATGGTAAAAGCCTTTTCTTTAAAAATCCAGCTGATGCAATGGACGCACATTTTGCGTTTGTTACTGAAGAAAGAAAAGTTAACGGCATGTTTGGTAAAGGTTCTTTAATTTACAATACATGTATTTGTAATTTAAATAGATATTTGAAATATGGCGCTCTTTCTAATAAGAAAATGAAAGATGCAACAGTTAAAGAATTGAAATTAATGAACACTAAATATAGCGATGAAACAGATTTAATCACTTCATTATCAGGTGGTAACCAACAAAAGGTTATTATCGGAAAATGGCTAGAAAGATCGCCAGACGTTTTGCTTCTTGATGAGCCAACTAGAGGTATTGACATTGGTGCTAAATACGAAATTTATTTACTTATCAACAAGATGGCTAAACAAGGCAAAACAATTATTGTTGTTTCTAGTGAAATGCCTGAAATCCTAGGTATCACTAACAGAATCGCTGTTATGAGTAATTATAGACTTGCTGGTGTTGTTAATACAAAAGACACCAACCAAGAAGAATTACTTAGACTAAGTGCAATGTATTTATAGGAGATTAATTATGAGTGTAGAAAATTTCTCATTAGAAACCTATGATCTTAAAGCTGTTAAGCATGAAATTCATATTTTTCAAAGAAAGCTTGCTGATTTAAGAAAGGATGGTTCAACTAAAATCCTTAACTTAGAAGAAGAAATTGGTATTATCAAAGAAGATAAACTAGTTTCATCTGAAGAGAAAAAGGAACGTATTAGCGGACTTAAAGAACAAATTAAGGGCGCTCGTGAGGTTAAAAATGGTTATAGAGAAGAGGAAAAAACTCTTGTCGCAGAAGCAAAGACTTATCTTCATGAAAATTTAGACCCTTATTATGCTGCTAAAAAAGAAGAAGCAAAAAGATTAAAAGCTGAAGAGAATGAAAAATACAAACAAGAGGTTGGAACTTGTAAAGAAGAGTTTGCTAAAACCTTCGAAGAAGCGAAACAACCTTTAGAGGGAGAAACATCTGACCAAACAAAAACAAGACTTAATGTTTTAAAAAGAACACATGCTTCAAGACTCTTTGAGTTAAAATTAAATCATAAAAAGAAATTATCAGATATTAAAACTGAAGTTCATGAGATTTATCTTGATAAAGTTAGATACTTAAATAGTTTCAATGATGATAAATTATTACCTAATGAAAAAATAGCAGCTAACTTTGAAAGATACGTGTATCGTTTCAATATTAAAGATTTCTTACTTAAAAATGGTCTTTATATTGTTATGTTACTTTTCTTCGTAATTTGTGGTCTTATTGCTCCATCTATGGGTAAAGGTCAATTCTTCGATCCACAATTTAAAAACATCTTTGAAATTTTGAACCAAGCATCTCCTCGTATCTTCCTTGCACTTGGTGTTGCTGGTTTGATTCTTCTTGCTGGTACCGACCTTTCTATTGGTAGAATGGTTGGTCTCGCCTCTGTTATTACTTGTATGTTCCTTGTCCCAAGAGTTAATACAATGCCTATCTTTGGACAATACTTAGACTTAACTTCCATTCCTGGAGGTTTAAGAATTATAATGGCGCTTGTTGTGACTGTTATATTTACGACAATATTCTCATCAATTGCCGGTTTCTTCTCCGCTAAGTTCAAAATGCACCCATTTATTTCAACAATGGGTACACAATTAATTATCTTTGGTTTAACAGCTGTTGTTACCGAACAAAAAAATACTGGTGTTATTGACTTATCATTGAAGAATGCTATTGCTGGAAAACTTTTTGATAATACATTCCCATTATTGTTAATTTACGCAATCATTTGTATTATTATTGTTTCATTCATTTGGAATAAAACAAAATTTGGTAAGAATATGTACGCTGTTGGTGGAAACCCTGAAGCCGCATCAGTTTCTGGTATATCTGTTTTCTGGGTTACCATGGGAGTCTTCATCATGGCAGGTGTCCTCTATGGATTTGGTGGATTCTTCGAAGCAGTAAGAAGTGGTAGTGGTAAATTTGACTATGGTACTGGTTTTGAAACAGATGCTATCGCAGCCTGTGTTGTTGGTGGTATTTCTTTCTCTGGTGGTGTTGGTAAAATTTCCGGTGCTGTCTTCGGTGCTATTGTCTTCACAGCTATGACTTATGTCTTAACATTCTTAGGAATTGACCCTTACTATCAATTTATTTTAAGAGGTGCTGTCATTATCATCGCTGTCACACTTGACTGTTTAAAATATTTAAAGAAAAAATAAAAATTAATTATTTTTACAAAAAAACAAAATATGCACTTCAATTGCGAAGTGCATATTTCTTTATAAAATGATTTAATTATAAATATTAATAGGAAAATAAAACTATGGGCGGATTAGAAATATTCTTTTTATCTTTTGTATTAGGGTTTATTTCGACTTATATAGTCGCACTAAAGTACCTTCGTTTTCTAAGGGGAGAGTTAAAAAATCCAATTACTGATATCGCATTAATTTTAACTTCTATTATTTGGGGTTCTCCAATAGTTTTATTTATGTACTGTGTATTTCCTGAATTTAGAATCGAAGATTCTATTAAAAAAAGAAGACTTTTAATAAGCGAAATAGTTATTTTAATACTACAAATTGTTGCAGTTATATTACTTGCTTATTTTGGTCTTCTTACAATTGGAGAATATAAATAAATTAATCTAAATTTATTTGATTTAGTTTTTGTAAAAAAGTTAAAACTGAAAATAAATTGGAAGGTGAAATGTTCTTATCTAAATAAATATTCACTTTTCCATTTTTTTCAATTTCAAATGTAGAATAAGTGAAAAGACTCTCTAAATTAACGTCATTTTCAATAATTTTGTGATAAGAAAAAGGTTTAAAAGTAGAGAAGTAGGATTTAACACTCTTCTCTTTTTTCTTAAATTTTGAATAATTTGAAAGTAAAGTAAATAAATAGAAAGCGACTTCTTCATCAAGAACCACAATGTTGCATTTGCTCTCAATACAGTTTTTTAAAGAAATAATTTCTCTAAAGTTAGGGACATTGTTTTTGATAAAAGTATATTTAGAATCGTTTTCATAATTGAATTTTTCGATAATGCCTAAAGAAATGTTATTTTTTTCAATTTTAGGATCAATATATTTGTTATAAAACTCGACGGATTGATCGATTCTATTTTTCAATTCATTTTCGTCAATATTGTGATTGAAAAATAAATACAATTTTTTTATTCCAAGTAAAGTGTCGTCGTGAATTCTAAAAATCATATTATCAGATTTGATTTTTCTAAAATCTTCTTCATCAAAAGTTTTAACAAAAAAGTTGACTTGTTTTAAATCGTCATCATCAAATTTATTCCTACGTCTAACTTTTTTAAAATCTTCTAATTCAGCAAATTCACGACCATCAGCTTTGACAAATAATTCAATATTTCCGTTTATCGAATCATAACTTCTTATTGCTGCCAATGCAGAACTTGCCGAAGCAAAATCGTTAATATCAAGATATATTTTCATAAGTAACCTCGCTCATTAATTTTAACATTAATTTATATTTGTCGCTTTTAAAATGAACATTTTTACGCATTTTTTTATTTTATAGAATCTTAAAAACGAATAGTAAAAAAGGGAAAAAATGTTAAAGTGAAATCGAGGTAATAAACATGAAAAATAATTCTTCTTATTAGCGTTTTAATGGTTTTGAATTTTACGGCAGATGGAGCCAAGCAAGCTTCTAAAATTGTATTGCGTTGCACCTTCAAATGTGAATATCAATAAAAAAGTAAATAGGTCACAATTGGAAATAACTAGTTCATCTTTTTCGATGAAAGATTACTTTATGAACCTATATGAATTTAGCCATACAAATACCGGAAAGTCATGTTGGCTTGTGTCTTTAATACAGTATTTGTCATATTTAGATACTTATATTAACGACAATTTCATAGAAGAAAAATATGAAGCGACAATTAATGCCAAATCTCTTCAAGAAGGCATAATGACTTCCCCAGGTGTTATTAGCACAGAGTGGCGACACGATAATGTGAATAATATTCGTCAGTATATTAATAGTCATTTAAGCGATGACTATCAATGTTATTTGATGGAGCTTTTTTCTTATTATAACCTTTTTACTGGTGATAATGATCCAAATAGGACAAACATAGGATTGTGGCAATATTAGCCTATCTTTGACGAACTCATTAGCTATGGGATGCCAGAAACTCCATTTTATTATTCACAAGTATCAAATTTGAACAAAGAATATATGTTTCCTTCAAACATTACGAAGTTTGATAATATTATTAAAGAAAAACTTGATGAAGGAGAACCAGTTATTGTTCATCTCGCAAAAGAGGATATAGATAGTTTTAATCATTCGGTCGTTGCTTATTATTATGATTCTAATGTAATTTATTGTAATTATGGTTGTGGAAAGTATGATACCTATAAAATGATACCAGATGATGAATATGTTTACGCGGTTGGTTATTTAGACTTATCTATGGTCCAACATAAACATTCAAATAACTATAACGTGAATGGTGCTAAATATTGAGGTTGTGGTGTGCGAGTTTAATTATTTCACAAACATCTCATCCAATTTTTCTAATAGTTCATCACTAATTTTGCCTTTTAAATCTTCTTTTCTTATTAGCTTAAAATGTTCATAAGTAAAAGCAGGAGAGACCATACAGCCTACTAATGTATAAGTTTTGCCTACATATTTTGAACCAAAAATTGAGCCTTTTTTAACAAGATATTGAGGGACGGAATTAGGAGTATTTATTCCTAGTTTTATTTCTTTATAATTGAAGTTTTCATCTAACTCAATAATAGTGCAATCATCTCCACCTTGATAATACCAAAGTTCATCTTCTTCAAGTACGTGTAGATGGGAAATATCATTTTCACCTAATAAGAAAAGAATTGAAGAATATAAAGATTGATTATCATTATATTTAATAGAAGAATGATATGTTTCTTTAAAATAACCACCTTCGACATGAGGCACCATGTCGAATCTTTTAATTAATTCATCTTTTGTCATGATTTAATGATACTACATTTATTGTTTACTTATAATTTATATTGGGTCTTACAAAAACATTGTCATGTAAATAGGAATATAAGTGATGTTATCTTCAACGAAAAGATCTTTTATTTTCTATTTGAATTTTTACAGATATATTTTTGAGTCCATATTATTGAAGAAACTGATTAATCAAGAAATTAATGTTTTCTTGAAATATATTCATCCTGCTTAGCAGTTCATAGAGATAAAATAGCGTTTGTCTCACTAATGATTTTATAAATTTTATAGCCAATGATTTTTATAACCCCAGACATATTTTTTATATTGAAGTTGTAAAAACGAAAAAACGTTTATGTGGTTTTTGCACGAAAATGAAAAATCTTTTTGGCCGAAAATACACGAAAATGAAAAATCTTTAGTTGAAAAAACTATTTGTAAAATTATCTTAAATGTTGGCGATTAATACATGGCGATTATATGAAAATAAATATAAAAACATCAGTATTTTTGGTAAAATATTGGATAGTATGTATAAAGTAATAATTGTTGATGATGAAAGTGCGGTTAGAGAAAGACTATATAACCAATTAATTAATTTTAAAGAAGATTTTGAAATAGTTGGACAATACGAAAATGGGTATGACGCTTTAATTAGTGGCACTCAACTTTCACCTGATCTTTTAATAACTGATATTAAAATGCCTTATATCGACGGCATCGAACTTATTAAAAGAATGAAACAAGAATTGCCTCTTTTGCAATCAATAATTATTAGTGGTTTTGATAGTTTTGATTATGCTAAACAGGCTATATCTTTAGGTGTTATTGGCTATATCTCTAAACCAATTACACTTGGAGAATTAAAAGAAACTATTGCTAAAGCAAAAGAAGAATTAGATAGAAGAAATAGCGTTGGAGACGATATTGAAGTTTTAAAGAAAAGAGCCGATAGTGGATTAAAACTTATGCAAAACAACGATCTTTCTAAATTAATTACACTCAAAGATATACCAGAAAATTTCCAAGATAAATTAAAAGCTGATGATATAAATCTTGATTATAATTACACAATTTTAGGTGCTATTGATTTTGATGATGAACTTGGGCACGTCTCCTACGAAAAGATGGAACTTGTCAGTTTATATCTTGAAAAATACATCAAAGAAGAATTTGAAAAGACAAATGTTAATTTTATCTTATTTGACAATGCTTCTGAGTTTGGTCTTTTCCTTTTATCAAATCAACCATTTAAAAAAGAAGACCTTCAAGAGAAATTAGTTAGAATCCTCGCTAAGATTAAAAGAGGCTGCCAAACCGAAATGTCGATTGGCTTAAGTGAAATCAAAGTTAAAGATCTTGAGCATAAGAGTTATCGTGAATTATATCGACATGCATTAAGAACTCTTGAATATAGAACTGTTATTGGTAGTAATATTGTTATTTTCTTTGATGATATTAACAAGAACAAAACAACAAGTGGAAAAGTTGATGAAAATGAATTTAAAAATATTACTTATGAAGTTTTATATGGCGAACTTTCAACCGCAAAAGAAAGAATCACACGTCTTTTAAATACAATTACTGCTGATAATTTTAAGGATACATACCTTTTTATTGTTAACAACTTAGTTGATGCACTCCTTAAAGCTTGTGTTTCGCTTCAACAATTATTTGCAAGCTATATGAGTTATGATGAAATTGTTAGTAGAGTTCATTCGATTAAAAGTTATGAACAATTATCAGAATTTATTAATAATCTTGTTGATAACATCAATCTTTTAAATAAGAAGAGCAGACAAAGCGGAGTTGAAGCTTCTTTCAATCAAATTATCGTTTTTATTCGTAACAATTACAATAAATCAACCTTGTCTTTAGAAGATGTAGCTAATGAACTTGGCTATTCTGTAAGTTATATTAGTGCAATCTTAAAGAAAAACAATACCTCATTTACTAAATATTTAACTGATGTAAGAATGGAACAAGCCAAAATATTACTTCGTAATCCTGATAATAAACTTATTGCAATCGCCAATGAAGTTGGCTATGATGATCCTTATTATTTTTCACATTGTTTCAAAAAGAACACTGGTTTATCGCCTGTTGAATATCGTAAAAAATGAAACGAAGAAATCACTCAATAAGATTTGAACTTACTTTTTATACTGTTTTATTTTTCTTTATATTTTTAGGTTTGATAACTGGAGTCGCAGCAACTTTATACTCAACATCAATTGTAAATATGATTGATGAACAAATTATCAACACTTCAAAACAAGTTGTTGCTAATTATGAATTCTATTTTGATAGTGCAATTGAAGTCTCTAATTCAATCCAAGCTAAAATTGATAATGTTGATGTTTCAAACGAAAAGTCTGCAATTCAGACATATTTTGATGATGTTAAAAGAATTAAAGGTGAAATTTTATCAATTTCTTTTTATGATGAAAGTGGCGATTTAATTGTTGCTGATTCATCTTTTGATACAAGTGCTAGCACAAATGTTGCTGATTCTGAATCTTTTCAAAATGCACTAAATGAACCAATGATTAATATGTTTAGCGGTGTTGGATATGAAAATGATCGTTATGCTTTTACTTTATCTAGATACATGGGATTTAATAGAAGCGAGGAATACGGAGTTGCCTTAATTGAATTTGATTTCACTAAAATTGTCCGACTCATTTATCAAAGTGATTTAGGTGAAAATGGACATATTGTTATTTTTGATAGAGATTATAATATCGTTTATTCTTCGAGACCAGAATTTGCTCAAGAAGATACAGTTGAAACAAAAAATCTTGTTTTAGGATCAAGCGGAGCAAATATCAACAACCAATCCTTTAATTTATACATTTCAACAATCGCTAATACGGGTTGGAAAGTTTCTGTTTTTACGAATAACTCCCAAGTTTATTCGTCTCTTTATAGTTTTATCATTATTACAGTTATTACAACTTTAGTTTTATCTATTGCATTTATTTTCATTGTTTATGTAATTGTTAAACAAGTTACATATCCTCTTTATCGTTTACAAACAGAAATGAGTAAAGTTAAAGACTTAAATTATCAAGTAAATAGAGCAAAACTTAAAAAAGGTAGTAAAGAAATCATTCAACTTGATGCAACTTTCAATGAAATGATGAAGAGAATTCGCGATCTTGCTGAAAAGTTACTTCAAGAGCAAGAAAATCAAAGAAAAAGTGAACTCAAAGCTTTACAAAATCAAATAAATCCACATTTTTTATACAATACTTTAGACTCAATTATTTATATGATTGATAAAGGTGAAAACGAAAAAGCTGAAGAAATGATTGTTGCTCTTTCAAAATTTTTTAGAATTTCTATTTCTAGAGGTAAAACAATTATTCCTTTAAAAGATGAAGTAGAACATGTTCGTAACTATTTACTTATTCAAAAAATAAGATTTGGAGATCAATTTACATATACAATTAATGTTGATCCAGATTTACATCAATACTCTGTTATTAAATTAATTCTTCAACCTTTAGTTGAAAATGCTATTGAACATGGTCTTCACGACGGTAAAGGCGAAATTGAAATTATTGGTAAGCAAAATGAAAATTATATAATTTTACAAATAAAAGATGATGGATATGGTATAACTAATGAGAAGTTAGATCAAATCTACAAGAGTTTCCATGACGATTCGATTCATGAAGGTGTTGGGCTTAAAAATGTTTATCAAAGAGTTAAGATATATTATGGTGAAGAAGCTGATTTAAAAATTGAAAGTTTGTTCGATGAAGGAACAATTATTTCAATCTATATTCCAAAGAAGAAGGCAACTAAAAATGAAGAAAAATAGGAGATTTGCAAGGTTATTAACCAGTTTAATCGGTTTAACATCGATTTCTTTGATGAGTTGTGGCGAATTAAACACCCATATTTCATTATTTGTTTATACTGAAAACGACACTTTTATTAAAGGATATGCTGAACAAATTCAAAACACTTTAAAAGATAAATATAACGTTATAACTTTTTATGGAGAAAGTAGCCAAGCCCTTCAAAATGATCAAATCGTAAATGAAATCAATAATCCAGATTCAAAATTTTTACTTATTAATATTGTTGATCGATTATCGACAAGAACAATAATTGAAAAGGCTTCTATTGTTTCTAAACCAATTATCTTTTTAAATCGTGAACCACTTGAAAGTGATTTAAGTGGAACAGATTTAGCATATTATGTCGGCGCACGTGCTGAAAGTGATGGGGAAATTCAAGGAGAAATTGTAAACGAATTCTTTGGAAGTCCAAGAAAATTTAAATTAAGTTATGACAGAAACGAAAATGGGCGATTAGATGTTTTATTAATTAAAGGAGAACAAGGGCACCAAGACACTGAAAATAGAAGCCAATATTCTGTAAGTGAACTCAAAACTTTAGGTTATGACGTTAATATTCTTGATACAAAATATTGCGATTGGAATAGAGAACTAGCTTTTAATTATTTAAAAGAAGTTTATGAAAATTTTGCGAGTGATATTGATGTCGTATTGTCAAATAACGATGACATGGCTTTAGGTGTTATTGACTATTTTAAAACACTTGAAGATTATCATGCTAGTTTACCACTTTATGATCAATACCCTTTGATTGTTGGAGTTGATGCTACTGATGTTGGATTACAAGCAATTTTAGATAAAGATATGTACGGGACTGTTAGAAACGACTATGAAACTCAAGTTAAAATTATTGACAGTTTAATTGAATTTAAACTCAATGATTTAGATATGAATACTTTCCCATACAAAGCAGATACGGAAAATTTCTTTAGAACTGATGGTATCAAAATTACACAAGAGAATATAACAGATCTTGTTGAAATCGAAGTTGTTTAATCAAAAACCTTGCAAAACTTGAATATTTTTTGAATTAATAGTTTATTTTATATATAATATTTGAAAGGAAGTATGAAATATGGATATAACTTTAAGACTTGTTGAAGAACTTGGAATTGAAAAAAGAAAGATTGAAGCGGCCGTTAAATTAATTGATGAAGGTAACACAATACCTTTTATTGCTCGTTATAGAAAAGAAGCAACCGGAAATCTTGATGATGCTGAATTAAGAAAACTTTTTGATAGATTAACTTATTTACGTAATTTAAATGAAAGAATTGAAACTGTTTTAAAATCTATTGAAGAGCAAGGCAAACTAACTGATGAATTAAAGACTCAAATTGAAAATGTTAAAACTTTAGCAGAACTTGAAGATTTATATCGTCCATATAAACCTAAAAAGAAAACTAGAGGAAGTATTGCTAAAGAAAAAGGTCTTGAACCTCTTGCTGAAATTATCTTAAAAGAAGATACTAGCGTTAATCTTTATGAAGAAGCTAAAAAATATATTAACGAAGAGAAGAAAGTTAATAGCGTTGATGATGCAATAAATGGGGCAAAAGATATAGTTTGTGAAGTCATTAGCGATGATCCATTAATTAGAAAATTTATTAAAGAATTAATAGAGAAAAAAGGTATGATTTCATCTAAAGAAGTTAAAAAAGATGAAAAAGATACTTATAAAATCTATGCTGATTATTCAGAAAGTGTTTCTTCGATTAAACCACATCGTTATTTAGCTATTAATCGTGGCGAAAATGAAAAATGTGTTAAAGTAAGTTTGGTTTATGACGAAGAAGATGTCATCACATATATAAGAAAAAGATATAACAAGAAAAAAGAGTTTTTTGATATCTATACTGAAATTATTGCTGATAGCTTAAAACGTTTAATTAAGCCAAGTGTTGAAAACGAAATTCGCAACGATTTATTTGATAAGGCTAGCGAACAATCATTTGAAGTTTTTAAAAAGAATTTAAAGAGTTTATTAATGTATCCGCCACTAAAAAATAAGGATATTTTAGGTTTCGACCCTGGTTTTAGAACAGGATGTAAGTATGCTCTTATCGACAAACTTGGAAATCCAAATAAAAAAGTTATTGGAGTAAGTCACATTACATCAAATTCAAAAGAAGAAGTTGAAGAAGCTAAAAGAAAATTACTTCCAGTTTTAAAGAATAACCATATTGACTATATTGCTCTTGGAAACGGAACAGCAAGTAGAGAAAGTGAAGCAATTTTATCTAGTTTAATTAAAGAAAATAACTTACCAATTAAGATTTACATAGTTAATGAAAGTGGAGCTAGTGTTTATAGTGCTTCAAAACTTGGAGAAGAGGAATTCCCAGAATTACCTGTTGAAAAAAGAAGTGCAATATCTCTTGCTAGACGTTTAATGGATCCTTTAAGTGAACTTGTTAAAATCGACCCAAAAGCTATTGGTGTTGGTCAATATCAACATGATTTAGATCAAAAACGACTTGGAGAAGTTCTTGAAGGCGTTGTTGAAGATTGTGTTAATAATGTTGGTGTTAATTTAAATACTGCAAGCGTTTCTTTACTTAAATATGTTTCAGGAATTAACAAAACAATTGCTCAAAACATTTATAACTATAGAGAAGCAAATGGTGAATTTAAAAATAGAGAAGAACTCAAAAAAGTTCCTAAGCTTGGTGAAAAAGCTTTCGAACAATGCGCCGGATTTTTAAGAATTGTTGATGGTGAAGAACCATTAGATAATACAGGAGTTCACCCAGAAAGTTATAAATATGCTAAAGAAATCATCAAGGAAACAAAAATTGACCTTAAAAATGATGATGAAGATACATTAAAACTTAAACTTTCTTTATTTGATGAAGATAAATTTCCATTTAAGAAAGAAGTTGGCTTATTAACTTTAAAAGATATTATTAAAGAACTTGAAAAACCTGGTAGAGATATTAGAGATGATGTAAAAATTGTTGAACTTGATAACAATGTAAAATGCATTGAAGATTTAAAAGTTGGTATGATTTTAACTGGAACAGTTAGAAATATCGCTGATTTTGGTGCGTTTGTTGATATCAATGTTCATCAAGATGGTTTAGTTCACATCAGTGAAATTGCTAATAAATTTATTCGCCATCCAAGCGAAGTTTTAGCAATTAACGATATCGTAAAAGTAAAAGTAATTTCTGTCGATGTTCCTAGTAAGAGAATTGGATTATCAATAAAACAAGCAAAATAATCTTATTGCAAAAAATTTGCAATAATTTAAGTAATTAAGTAACACTAACTTATTTTATCCTCTATAATGATAATGAGGAGAAAAAGTGCAACGTAATACATCACAAAGAAGAAATATTTTGGAGATTATAAGACAAGAAGGTCATGCTACCTTGCCTGAGATTGAAGAAAAGTTACTTGCAAGTGGTGAAAAGATGGCTCTTTCTACCATCTATCGAAATCTTTCTAAATTAGAAAGCGAAAATATAGTTCGAAAAATTCCAATAAAATCAGGGGATGATTTCTATGAATTCTATGAGCAAGAAAAACATGATCACTTTATATGCTTAAAATGTGGAAAGATAGTCGATATTCCTAAGAAAAAGACAAATATTAAATCTTTAGAAAAGGAAGGGAAGTCAGTCGAAGAAGTTGTTACAATCTATTATGGATTATGTGACGACTGCAATAAATGTATGTAAATGCTAAAAGCATTTGTAATACGAGGAGGATATATGAAGAAATATTTATGCTTAGTTTGTGGCATCGAATTTGAAAGCGATGATCCAAATCCAGTTTGCCCAGTATGTGGCGCAAGTGGAACAGACTTACAAGAAGTTAAAGAAGAAAACTAAAATTATTAATTAGATAAAGGAGAATTAAAATGGCAAATAAATACGCAGGTACACAAACCGAAAAGAATTTACAAACAGCATTCGCTGGCGAATCACAAGCAAGAAACAAATACACATATTTTGCTAGTGTTGCTAAAAAAGAAGGTTACGAACAAATCGCAGCAATCTTCTTAGAAACAGCTGAAAATGAAAAAGAACACGCAAAATTGTGGTTCAAAGAATTAGAAGGAATCGGAGATACAGCTGCTAACTTAAAAGCTGCTGCTGAAGGTGAAAACTATGAATGGACAACCATGTATAAAGAATTCGCTGAAACAGCTGAAAAAGAAGGTTTCAAAGAACTCGCAATCAAATTTAGATTAGTTGGCGAAGTCGAAGCAAAACACGAAGAAAGATATAACAAACTTTTAAAGAATGTTGAACTTTGCGAAGTCTTCAAAAAAGATACAGGTATCACAATTTGGAAATGCAGAAACTGTGGCTATATCCATGTTGGAAAAGAAGCACCAAAAGTCTGCCCATGCTGTGCACATCCACAAAGCTTCTTCGAAGTTAACGCTGAAAATTATTAATTAAAAAGCTAAATTAACTAGTAAAGACTGCCTCAAATGGTGGTCTTTTTTAGCGCAAAAAATCCACTAAATAACTACTAAAAACCTACTAGTAGATTTAAAAACTTTGCAAAACTAAACTTTTTTATTGATTTTAAATCAAAATGAACAATTGCGAATTATATTAAGTTTGATTAATGATTTGAAAGTTTTATAATAAATTCATTAAAGGAATTTTAATTTTATGAACGTTAAATATGCTGTTATCCCTTGCGCTGGAAAAGGGACAAGATTTTTGCCTATTACAAAAGGCGTCGCAAAAGAAATGTGTCCAATTGTTGATAGACCAACTCTTGATTACATTGTTGAAGAATGTTTAGAAGCCGGAATTACTGATATTATTTTTGTAGTTTCAGAAGGAAAAGATGATATTAGAAAATATTATTCTTTAGATGAAGCTTATGAAAAAGATTTAAAAGATCACGGCAAAGATGAATTTGCTGAAATTATTCATAAGATAGCAACTAAAGCTAATTTTCATTATGTTATTCAACATGAACAGTTAGGACTTGGACACGCAGTTTTACAAGCAAAAAGTGTAGTTAAAGATGATAACTTTGTTGTTTGTTGTGGAGACGATATTTGTACTTATGAAGGCGATTCTCCTGTTAAGCAACTTGTTGAAGCATTTAAAAAAGTAAATGGAGCAACTGTTGTTGGTGGACAAAAAGTTACGCATGAAAATATTGTTAAATACGGAGCAATGAAAGTTAAAGATCAAATTAATGACCGATTATTTGAACTTTCAGGCATTGTTGAAAAACCAAAACTTGATGAAGCACCAAGTGATTTAGCAAGTTTAGGAAAATGGGTTTTTAATGCTAGAATTTTTGATGAACTTGAAAATACACCAAAAGGAGCAGGTGGAGAAATCCAATTAACCGATGCAATTGCTCAAATCATGAAAAAAGAAAACGTTTATTATTATGACTTTAAAGGTAAACGTTACGATTGTGGTGATAAACTTGGTTATTTAGAAGCCATTATTGATGTAGCTTTATCTCGTGATGAATTTAAAGAAGGATTAAAAGAACACATTAAATCATTAAATATTAAATAGAAAATTTACAATCCTATTAATATAAAGATATAAGAAGCAAAAATTGTAA
>CALVLC010000049.1 GCA_944336335.1 uncultured Bacilli bacterium
TATCTTTAATTAATTATTTAGATTATTACATTGATTTCCAAGTTGACGTGATAACTAGAAGAACTCAATTCTTACTTAAAAAAGCTAAAGATAGACTTCATATTGTTGAAGGTCTTATTAAAGCAATCAGTATTATCAATGAAGTAGTCGCTTTAATTAGAAAAAGTAAAGATAAAGCCGATGCTAAAATCAATCTTCAAAATAAATTCGGCTTTACAGAGCCTCAATCTGAAGCTATTGTTACAATGAGACTCTATAGATTAACTAACACTGACGTTACAATCTATATAACTGAAAAAGAAAATTTAATTAATCAAATTAACGATTATGAAGAAACACTTTCTAATCCAAATAAATTAAGAAAGATTATTATTACTGATTTAAAAACTATTGTTAAACAATTTGGACAACCTCGTAGATCTGCAATTGAAGAAAAAGAGGAAGAAGTTCAAATTGATAAACGTGATTTAATCGCAAAAGAAGATGTTTATGTTGTCGTTACACGTGATGGCTATATTAAGAGAAGTAGTTTAAAGAGCTACAAATCTTCTAATGGCTCTTTACCTGGCGTTAAAGTTAACGATTCAATCGTAATGTCTGCAATCGCAAATACTGTTGATTATGTCCTTTGTTTTACAAATAAAGGTAATTATATGGTTTTACCAGTCCACGAAATCCTCGAAGGTAAGTGGAAAGATGAAGGTAAGCACATAAACTACATTTGTAACTTACCTTTAAAAGAAAGCATTATCAAATGTATTGTTGTTAAAGATTTCAATATTGGTGTCTCAATTTGTACAGTTTCTAAACTTGGTCAAATCAAGAAAACACCTTTAAACGAGTTCTATTCTCAAAGAATCAATAAGCCTATCTGTTGTATGAAGATTACTGCATCTGATGAAATGACTGATGTTTGTGTATTACATGGAAATACTAACATGTTAATCATGACTAAAGCTGGTAAAGCAACATACTTTAATGAAAATGATATTGCTGATACTAGACTTAAAACAAGTGGTGTTAAATGTATCGCAACTTTAAGCGATTCGACAGTTGAAACAATAACACCATTTGAAATTGGCGAAAGATGCAAATTATTATTCTTAACAAATTTAGGTATGTGCAAGATTTTAGATTCTAATACCTTAAATTTACGTCATAGACTTGAAAAATGCGATATGTTACTTAAATCATTTAAGACTGAAATTCATGACTTAATTGCTTTAAGAAAAGTTAATAATGGTGCTCAAGAAGTTGTTATGGACTGTGTTTTAGATAATTCTACACAATTAAGATTATCATTTAATGACTTCCATGTTACTCCATTAGAAAAATATTGTCGTAAAAACATCGATGAACTTCCTAACGGAAGAAAGATTTCATTTGTTTATGAATATGATGTTGAAGTAGTCGATCAAAACACAAAAGTTTCTAAAAAAAGAGTTAGAAAAGCAGATAAACCTTCTGAAATGTCAGATCCAAACGAAGTAAAAGTTGTAAAAATTGATTATGATGGTGAAATTCCTCAAGACGAAGTTGAAGAAGAAGGTCGCGTTGAACAAATCTCAATCTTTGATGATATGGGAGATTAATTCTAAATAACTGTTTGAATTATACTTATTAATAAAATAATAGTGACAGAGATTATTGCAACGACATTAAAAACAAAAAGATGTAATAAAGTAATATCTTCTCGTTTAGATGTAAGAACTAGTGAAGGCACTAAAAAGAAGTAACCAATAAATGGTATAAAAACAGTTATTATTACTCCAATAGTGCTTAGAGTTATCGAAAGGAGCTTCTTGTTATTGGTATTCATGTTATCCATAACAATTATTATAGTTAAAAGTCCATTTAATGCAAATAATTACGTAAAAAGTAGTTATTTAGTAGATTTTTAGTTATAAATTAGTATATAAATAGTAGTATGTTTAAAAGATTTACCCCAACATATGTAGCAAGTAATGTATACGAGATTGAAATTGATAAATTCCTTAAACTCAATATCAAGTGTATTTTATGCGATTTAGACAATACTCTTGATGCTTATTATCAAAAGACACCTTCAAAGGAAGCAATCGAATTTAATAATAAGCTAAAAGAAAACGGAATAGAGTTAATTCTAACTTCCAATAATACCAAATCACGTGTTCAAAAATATGCCGAAATGCTTGGGGTTAAATATTCATACACATGCAAAAAACCTTTAATAGGCAAAGTTAAAAAACTCATTAAATCACTCAATTACTCTAAATCAGATTATTTGATTATAGGAGATCAGGTTTTTACTGACATTCTTTTTGCAAATAGACTAAAAATAAAATCCATTTTATGCGATAATTTAGTAAGTAAGGATCAATTCTTTACTAAAATAAATAAGTTCTTCGATAAGTATGTTAGAAGATACTTAAAAAAGCACAATAAATTAACCAATTGGAGGGAAATTTAATATGGCTGAATTAAACAAACTACAAAGATGCTATCACTGTGGAGCATTGCTTCAAACTGAAGATCCTTCAAAAGAAGGCTATATTTCTCCAGATATTATTGAAAAATATCCTGAAGGCTTATTACTTTGTAATAATTGCTATAAAACAGAGAAATTCAATAACAATCCTCAAGAAGCAACTTTTGATGAAGATTACACAAAAATTCTTAAAGTAATCCATTCAAAAAAAGCATTAGTCGTTTATGTTGTCGATTTATTCTCATTTGAAGGCTCATTCATCAATAAAATTATTGAATTATTGGAAGGCATAGATGTCTTAGTTGTTGCCAATAAGCGTGATTTATTACCTCCAGACGTTAATAACGAAGAATTAAAAGAATACGTTGCTCATAGATTAAGAGTTGCTAAATTTAAAGTAGTAGATACAGTAATTACATCAACAAGTAACGGATATAACCTTGATGAAATGTTTAAATTAATTAATAAATATTCTGAGGGAAGAGATGTTTACTTTATCGGTGCAAGTACAAGTGGAAAGAGTGCTTTAATTAGTGAATTCTTAAAACAATACTTGAACAACACATCAAAAATGATTGTTACATTCCCATTTGATAACACTCATTTAAGAGGTATTAGAATTCCAATCACAAATAAAACATATATTTATGAGACACCAGGAACATCGATTGATAACTCATTATTATCAAAAGTTGAAAGAACTGTTGTAAATACAATCGTTCCTAGAAAAGCAGTTGTAGCTAAAAAACTAAACTTAACCAAAGACACATGTGTTATGTTTGGCTCATTAGCTTGCATAGAATTGCTTTCTAAAGAGAAAACTCAAGCTTATGCTTATTTATCCGACAAAGTAGAAGTTCGTACTCATAAATCAATTGTAGGTGATAATACAAAATATATTACAAGTGTATTTGAAAAAGGCAGTTTAAAACCTGCAAGTGAAAAAATTAAATCAATTAAAGACCTTGATGTCTACGAATTCCAAATCACAGAAGAAGGTGGACGTGATATTGGTATCTTAGGTCTTGGATGGATTAATTTTAAAGGAAACAAACAACATTTCAGAATTTACGTGCCAAAAGGAGTCTACGTTTACACAACACGTAGTAAGATTAAAAATGATTTCTAATAAAGAAAAACAACAATTAAAAAAAATTGCTCATAGTGAAGAAGTACTAAAAATCAATATTGGTAAAGACTTACTTGATAACAAAGTAATTACTAATATCCAAAACGCATTTAATACAAGAGAAATTATTAAAATTTCTTTCTTGAAGAGTGCAGTGGAAAGTGGCGATAAAAACGCTATTATTTTAGATTTAGTTAGCGCTTTAAATTGTGACGTTATTCAAACTATTGGAAATACAGTTTTAATCTATAAACCAAATCCTAAGCTTAAAAATCATATTATTTTAGAAAAATAAGTAATTTATATGCCTATCAGTAAAGAATTATTATCTTCTTTTAAAATTACAAAAAATAATGAAATAATAATCGATCAAAAAATAACTGATAAATTACTTGAAATCATTAAAAATAAGAAAAGAGTGGCTCATTCAATAAGTGTAGGGGAACTAGCATATCATATTGCTATTTCCAATCACTTAGATGAGCCTTTTTTATACTTTTTAGCTGGTCTATTTCATGATTTAGCTAAAGGATTGGATAAAAATCAATTGATTGAATACATGGAGAACTATTATAAAGAATATATTGGTTTACCATTATTTAGTTATCATCAATTTGTAGGCGCTAAATTAACTCAGGAAATCTTTAACATAGAAGATGAGAATATCCTCGATGCAATTATGTTTCATTGTACAGGAAAGGCAAAAATGAGTTCTATGGGCCAAATAATTTATGCTGCGGATAAAATTGATCCATTAAGAGGATATGATTCATCAAAAATGATTGAGGCAATGATGAATGACTATATTAATGGTTTTAAATATGTTTTAAGCGAAAATCGAGCATTCTTAATTGGAAAATCGGGGAATGATAATTCAATAGAAAATAGATTGTCTAAAGCATGTTTTGATTATTATTTAGAGTGAAAATAGCTATTTTTATCGTTTATATGTACTTCGTATAATATCTATTATGTAAATTTTCTTTTAAATTCATTATTATAGAACCTGAATTTAATATACCTAAATAATCTTTCCTTAAGCTATTTATATGAAAGTTTTAATGAATTAATGATAGAATCAAACACTAATTATCTACTAATTATCTACTAATTTATTACTAAAATGAATTAAGCAGATAAAATTTGAGGATTTTGATATATATTTAAGCTAACATCGGTAACTTTGCGAATAATTGATTCAATTATCTTTTTATAAGATTCTAAAATCGTTAAATATGAACAAGATGGTAATAAACATAAATTTTTAGCTTCGCTTACTGTTTTAGTATTTACCTTAAAACTTCTTTTTGAAATAAATTTAATTTCACTTAATGCAGCTATATATTCATCCTCAGTACTTAATCCATAAATTTTTCCAATATTTATTCCAAATTTATTATCTCCAGTAGTTTTAGGATAAATTGGACATACAAGTACTTTGCTCTCAAATTTGCCACTTACATCCAAAATTACACATTTGCCAATAACTCTCTCATTGCCACGAATATCGATTCCTTTAACGTATTCATAGATTTCTCTTGGCTCAAATACCTTAAAATCTGAATTAAAAACATATTGAGATTCTCTTTGAATGGTTTCTTCAGCCCATTCAAATTGATCATAAAAATGTGAATTTTTAAATGGTGTTAAATAATAAAGATTATATTTGTCTTTTTTCATAATCATAAATCTCCTTTCACTAATATAAAGGAGTTTATTGAGATTTTTTTAAAAGTTTTTTAAATAATGTGAATAAGAGATCGATTAAGATGAATACAAAGATGACCAAAATAATTAAAGCAATCATTTTAGTATAATCCGTTTCATTTCTATAAATATAGATTAAACGTCCAATACCCCAAAGATTATTTGTACCAATCAAAATTTCACTCATAATTGATACTTTTACGCCTAAACCAATCGAATTTATGCATCCTAGAAGCAAATATGGTAAAGATTGAGGTATTAAAACCTTAAAAATTGATTTTTTAGAATAATATCCTTCAAGACGTAAAGATAACTTAATTGATGGATTAATATTATTTAATCCTTCTACAAAAGATTCATATAAAATCGGAAAAACGATCAAAAAAGTAATGATTAAAGAGCCAATATTTGGTTCTCTTAAAAAGAAAATAATTATGAAATAAACAACACATGGTGTTGGAACAAGTTTTAAGATATAAACTAAAGGCGCTAAAAAATCTTTAACAGGTTTAAAAAGACCTGCAAGTAAGCCTAAAACAAATGCGAAAATAAAGGAAATAATTAAAGAAATTATCGTTCTTAGTAAAGATTCACCAATTGCTGTCCAAGTATCTGTTTCACCTAAAATTGTAATTAAAGATGAAAAAATACCATCTAAATGAGGAAAAATATAGGAATCATTAACTGATAGGGCAATAATTTCCCAGATTATAAGCAAAAATAAAATACCTATAACCTGAAAGAATATAGTTTTAAAGTTAGTAGGTATTTTCTTAAATAATCTCATGACATAATTTTAATGAGATTAAGTCTTTCAATCAAATATAATAATTATTCAGCGGTTAAAAAAGTAAATGAATTTATATCATCAACTGTGAAAGTAACGTTATTTGGCACTACACCAAATCCATTTTTAGAAGAGTTCTCCCCTTGTACGTTTTTGATAACAGCTGGATTGAATCCAAATTTATTTTGGAATTTTGTAGCATCGCTATATTCGCCGCTAGTCATTTCAGTGTAAGCTCCATTTAAATCGGTGAATAATTTATCAATTCCACTATTTATTAAACTTATTGTTGATTCATAAACATCTTGATGTTTTGATTTAAATTCTTTGTTAACAAATAAGCCAGCTTGGACGATATAATCTTTGTTCCACTTATCTTTATTTTTTTCTTTAAAAGCACTGTTTAAGTTAATATCAAGAATATTAGTATTTCCAGCAGCTTTCAATTTACCTTGTAAAGCAGTATTTGCAGGTTCAGCAACAACAGCCCAATCAATAGTTTCTCCATTAATTTGATAATTTTTCATTGTTAATAAAGAAGACTGGAGATTAGCAATTGAGTCAAAACTTTGATCAAACTTAAAATCAGCACCATAAATATTCCTAAATAAAACGCCAGGAGTAGATTGTTCCATAAAGCCAAAAATAATATCATCGTTGTTTGGAACATCATTTTCAGTTTTATTAAATCCTAATAAATGGAAATTTCCACCAGTAAGCATTTTAACAAACTCAAATTTAGCGTTCTCCCCTGCTTTGTTTAATATTTTTTGAGCATTTCCGGCATCAAAAATAACAAAATCAGCATCACCAGAGCTTAAATAAGCAGGTATAGCTGTATTATCTGTTGGTGATAAAACATTTATATCTTCAGAAATCATTGCTTTATAAGCTGGTAAAGTTGGTGCACCTGTAGGTGTAATTAAAGTAGGAACATAAGGTTTGTCGCTTGCTTGTAATTCATTGCTGCAACCAGTTAAAGCAACTGCTCCTAACAAGCAAATTAAAATTGAACCTTTTTTAAAAATAGTTTTCATAATACCTTCTTTCTCTTTATTTATTTAAGTAATTCGTTAATTGGCTCACCAATCATCGAATTATCTTTTGCTAAATTGAAATTTTGTAAAATTGTTTCACCAATATCAGCAAATGCATTTCTGTCGGCAATAAATTTGCCATCTTTAATTGATTTTGAATAACAAACTAGAGGTACTTGCTCTCTTGTGTGATCTGTTCCAGCCCAAGTTGGATCGTTACCATGGTCGGCTGTAATCATTACTAAATCATCATCTTTCAAAACATTTAAGAATTCCTTTAATTGAACATCAAATTCTTCGATTGCTTTTCCATAACCAACTGGATTTCTTCTATGTCCGTATTCACTATCAAATTCAACTAAATTAACAAAGCAAAGTCCTTTTTTGAATTCACTTCCTTTTGCAATTTCAATAGTTTTTTCCATGCCGTCTTTATTTGAACTTGTATGAACTGTACTTGTTACACCACATCCATTAAAGATATCATTAATTTTTCCAACACAACTTACATCAAATCCATTGTCTTTTAAAATATCCATAGCCGTAATTCCGCTTGGAGAAACGGCATAATCGTGTCTATTTGAGGTACGTTTAAAAGTATCGGCGCTTTCACCAAGATATGGTCTTGCAATAACTCTACCGACAAACCATTCTGGTTTCATACAAAGTTTACGAGCAATTTCGCAGCATCTATAAAGTTCATCGAGTCCAAGATATTTTTCATGACCACAAATTTGTAAAACAGAGTCACTACTTGTATAAACAATTAAAGAATTTGTTTTAATTTGCTCTTCGCCTAATTCTCTTAAAATTTCAGTTCCACTGGCTGCTTTATTTCCGATAATTTTATGACCTGTCTCTTTTTCAAGTTCATCTATTAAATCTTTTGGAAAACCTGTATCAGTAAATGTTTTAAAAGGCTTACGTGTTAAAATACCCATCATTTCCCAGTGTCCAGTCATTGTATCTTTTCCATTACTAGCTTCATTAAGTTTCATAACATAGGAATTTTGATGTTCTTTTACAACTTTTACACCTTTAACATCATCTAATTCGCCAAAACCAAGTGTTTCTAAAGTTGGAATGTTAAGACCATTTGGCATATTTTCGCCAATATGCTTAAAGGTATTTGAACCTTCATCACTAATTCCACCAACTTGTTCAAATTTAAAAGCATCTTTTGCATGGCCAATACCAGCACTATCCATTACAATTACAAAAATTCGATTAAATTTACTCATTTATTTATCATCCTTCCTAAAAATTATAAAGCACTAATCTTTCCGATACAAATCATATGATTTGACAAGAGTTTTTGTTGTTAAATGTGTATAAATTTGAGTTGTTCCAATATTTGTATGACCAAGTAATTCTTGAACAACTCTTAAGTCGGCACCATTATCTAAAAGATGAGTTGCAAAAGAATGTCTCAATGTATGTGGGTGAATTTCTTTTTGAATTCCAACATCTTTTGCGTTTTTAACAACGACATTATATATAGCTTGTCTAGACATTGCTTTCCCGTTTTTAGCGATAAATACGTTCTTTTTATCTATTACAAGATGCTTGCTTCGCACTTCATTAATATATCGTTTTAAAGCTTTAAGTGCACTTTTTCTTATTGGAACGATTCTTTCTTTTTTGCCTTTTCCAAAAACATTAATAATTTCTTCTTGTTCGTTTATTTGACTAATTTGCAAATTTACAGCTTCACTTACTCTTAAACCACAAGAATATAAAATCTCTAAAATTGCAAAATCACGAATGCCTTTTTCAGTCGATTGATCAGGACCGTTTAATAAGCTTTGAACTTCTTCTTCAGAAAGTACTTTAGGTAGATTTTTTTCTTTTTTAGGCAGAATAATTTCATCGCTAATAATATTTTTAGCTATTCCATCACTTTCTAAAAACATATAGAAATTCTTAATTGTTGCAATTCTACGTGCAATTGTTGCCGGAGAAAGTCCGTTTATTGCTTGGTCATAACTAAAATCATTAAGATCATCTTTATTCAAATCTTTTACTTCTTTTTTCTCAGGATAATATCTTTGAAACTGCAAAAAATCATCTTTATAATCTTGAATTGTCTGATTAGTAAGAGCTTTTTCAAAGCGACAATATTGCAAGAAATTTTCAAATGCATCAATTAAAGTCATTGTTTAAATTTATCCTTTAAATCACTAAGTCTAAAAAATAGGGGTTTTTTAACTTTTCTATTTAGTTCATTTATTAATAATTGGGTCTTATTCTCATTTTCATGACGCTCAAAATTCTCAAAAGTCATTTGAACAACAACATCATGTTTATCTTTAAGATTTTTTAAAGTAAAACCAATTAAACGAATTTCTTCACCTTTATATGATTTTTCAAACAATTTGATACCTTCCCTATATATTTCTTCTCTTGAATCAGTATAATTTTCAAAACTTTTAGAAACTGTCGTTGTTTGAAAACCTTCATCATGATTAGCGTTTTTATATGTTATTTGAATTGTTTTGCATAATCTTCCAGAGCCTTGAAAGTCATCGAGCAAGTTATTAATTAAGTTAGATAAGAAATTTCTAATATAAATTTTGTCGTTACTATCAAAATCAAGTGTTCTAGTCATTCCCATTGATTTAGGGTCATAAGGCCCAGTTGAAATAACGTCGCTACTATTTCCTTCAAGTTCATCAATAATATCTTGTTTAAATGAGCCAAAGAAATTACTTAATGCTTCGTCATTATGTTTAAGACCAAAATATAAATCACCAATCGTTTTATAGCCCGCTCTTTCAATTTTTGGGTATGTTTTCTTTCCGATTCCAAACAAATCTTTTACTGGTAAAGAAAATAAAATCTCTTGTATGTCTTTTTTTCTAATGATTGTTATGCCCATTGGTTTTTTATAATCAGAACCCATTTTTGCTAAAAACTTTGTTGGGGCAATTCCAATTGAACATTTTAATTTAGTAGTTTTAAATAGTCCGTCTTGCATCTTTTTAAGGAAAAAATGTGGATCTTTGATATTTCTTTCTTTAAAAAGATCAGTGAAATCACAAAAACACTCATCAATAGACATTTGCTCAATATTATGAGTAAATCTTCTAATATAAGAAATGAATTCTTTAGACATTAGTTCATAAAATTTATAATCGCCTGGTAAAAGAATTAAATTTTTACATAACATTTTTGCCTGAAAAGTTGGCATGCCAGAATGAATACCATAACTTCTAGCTTCATAAGAGCAAGTTGAAACTATACCTTTTCTACCATCTCCACCTACAGCAACTGGTTTTCCGATTAATGAAGGATTTTTGATTTCTTCGCATCGAACAAAGAATTGATTTAAGTCTATGTGCGCAATTACTCTTACCATTTATTTACTAATTTAATACTAATTATCTACTAATTAATCACTATTTTTAATTTTTTCAATCTTTTCTTTAGCTTCTTTGATTGTAGATTCAAGCTCTTTGATAAGTTCTGTGCCTTCAAAATAAAGCTTTAGACTTTCATCTAATCCGCCTTCACTATTATCGATTTTTCTTACAATTTCATCGAGCTTATTCATTTTTTCTTCAAAGGTTTTATCTTTATTAGGCATACATTACTTCTCCTTAGAAACTACTTTAGTTAATATTTTACCATCACTAATTTTTATATTAAGCGAATCATCTATATTTACGTTATCTAACGAACTTACCACTCTTCCGTCTTTATCAGTTACAATTGAATAGCCTTTTTTCAATAGATTATTAGGATTCAAAAGCTCTAAACTTCTTTTTTCTAGATCTATTTTTTTCTGAAAGTTATCTAGATAGTTAGATATCTTCAAATTCAGCAAATCTTTAAGTGAAGAAATTTTATTTGAATAAGTTTCATAGATTCCTTCAATATTTTGAAAGTATTTAAGATTTTTTATTTTTAAAATTCTATTTTCTAAATTTGTGATTTTAGAATTTATTAGACTTTCAAGATAATTTTTAGTTTGTGATAAGTCGTATAAAACATCTTCTATATTCGGAACAGCTATTTCAGCTGCTCCAGTTGGAGTTGATGCGTATTTATCAGCAACTAAGTCACATAAAGTTTGATTAATCTCATGTCCTACGGCACTTATGATAGGTGTTTTTAAATTATAAATACATCTAACTAAACCTTCATCATCAAATGCACTTAAATCCTCGCTAGCTCCGCCACCTCGTCCAATAATTAATAAATCATAAGATTTTTCATCAGCAAGAGTTAAATTTTTAATTAAATCTTGAGCCGCATTTTCACCTTGAACTAACGAAGGAATGATCGTTACATTAGCAAGAGGAAAACGTCTTTTCAAATTAAATTCAAAATCTAAAGCTGCTGCACTATTTTTAGCAGTAATTATCCCGATATTAATAGGATAAGATGGAATTTGTTTTTTATGCTCAATATTAAAAATTCCCTCCTGGAATAGTTTCTTCTTTAAAAGTTCTTTTTTAAGATAAGAATCACCTACTCCAAAAAGAGAGACATTTTTACAGATTATTTGATAAGTACCACTTGGTGGATAAGAACTAATTGACCCTAAAACTAAAACTTCATCGCCATTTTTTGGTTCAAAGTCTAGTGAAAAAGTATCATATTTAAATAAAACTGCGTTTATAGAACATTTATCATCTTTTAAAGTGAAATAAATATGTCCAGATTTATTGCGACCTTTATAATTTGATATTTCACCTTTAAGATAAATATTTTTTAAGGTAATAGTATTGTCAAATAAAACTTTAATATATTCATTTACTTGACTAATCGAGTAATAAACTAGTTCCTTTTCCATTTAAGCTTTTATCCAATATTGCGTTAACAAACTTGTAATCTTTTTCGCCACCATCACCAAATTTTTTAGAAAACTTAACAGCATTATTGATAATAACTGCCTTTTCAGTATCTAAATCAGGAATAAAATATTCAGTAACAGAGGTTATTAAAATAGCTTGAATTGTTGTGTTTAGTCTACTGAAATTCCAATTGATTAAAAATTTAGAGATGTAATCAGTAATCTTCTTTTGATTTTTTAACGATTTAATTAAAACTTCTTTAAGATATAAATCACAATCTTCATAAGGTAACTTACAAGCATCTTCAATAGCTTCTACAAAATTAATTGGCACATTTGTTTCTTCAAGGATTAAAAAAGAATACATTAATTGAACAATTAATTCTTGAGCTTTATTTCTAGTTATTTCAATTTCATTTTCCATCGTCTTTATCTTTCTTTTCGTAAAGTTTAATTGTGATTTCAAATGGCATTGAATCACAAATAAAGTTCATTGTGTTTGTAATATATTCGTTAATTTCTTTTTTGACTGCTTCTTTATCAAGGCCTTTTTTAATAACGGTTGTAATTTTAAATACAACAACATTATTTTTTAAACCAATTGAAACGTTATTGTTATCATCATCTAAAATGATTCCATTAACATTCTTTAAAGCTTTTTCAGCAATAAAATTAAATACTTTTGTTGAAATGCCAGAACGAACAGTTGATTTACGAATATTGTTTAAATAAACATATCTAGTCATAATTTTGCTCCTCTAAAACATTAATCTTTCAACTTCTGAAGCAATTCTTTGAGCGGTAAAGCCAAATTTTTCAATTACTTCGTTAGCCTTTGCACTTAGTCCATATTCATTAATGCCAAAGACATTTTTAGCATATTTATGTAAGCCAAATGGTGAAGCCATTTCGATAAATGCACGTCTATCATAACGATCACCTAATACATCAAATTGATATTTCCTGTCTTGTTCATCAAATAATTCTGTTGATGGCATTGAGACTACTCTAATGCTATACCCTTTGCTTTCAAGGATTTTTCTAACTTCAAGAGCAAGACTAACTTCGCTACCACTTGCAATCAAAGTGAAATTAAGATTTGGTTTTGATTCTTTAACAACAACATAAGCACCTTTTTTAGCACCTTCAACAGTACTATTTTCAAGTAAAGGTAAATCTTGCCTAGATAAAACTATTGCTGATGGAGTCGAAACTGATTCAAAGGCTAATTGATATGAAGCAAATACTTCTCTTGCGTCAGCTGGTCTAAATACATTTAAATTTGGAATTGAACGTAACATTGCAAGTTGTTCAATTGGTTGATGTGTTGGTCCATCTTCTCCAACTGCAATTGAATCATGACTAAATAAATAGATATTTGGTAATTTTTCTAAAGCGCTCATTCTAATTGCGGCTTTACAATAGTCAGAGAAAACCATAAATGATCCAACATATGGTCTTAAACCACCATGGAGTAAAATACCATTTGCTGCACTTGACATAAAGAATTCTCTTATGCCCCAATTAAGGTTTTTACCATTTCTATTTTTAGCGTTCCAATCGCTTTCGCCTTTTAATGCTGTTTTAACACTTCCAGCAACATCTGCTGATCCGCCGAAAGTATTTGGAAGTAATTTTGAGAAAAGATTTAAGATTTCACCAGAAATATTTCTTGTAGAATTTTTCTTTAAGATATTTTCTGGTAAAGGAATATTTTTAACATAACTTGAAACATCATTGGTGCTTAAAGTCATGATTTCTTTAAATTTAGCTGGATTACTTCTTTGGAATTTAGCAAGCTCGCTTTGATATGTTCCATAAGCTTCTTCACCACGTTTGATAAATGTATTTTTGAAGTTATCATAAACGTCACTTGGAATTTCAAATGGTGGATAATCATAGCCATATGATAACTTTGTATTCTTACCGTCTTCTTCTCCAAGAGGTGAACCATGGACTTTGGATGTTCCTTGGTTTTTGCTACCTAATCCAATAATTGTTTTAAAGATAACTACTGTTGGAGCATTTTTAGATTTTTTAGCAAATGCAATTGCTTTTTTAATCTTTTTATAGGAATTTCCTTTTTTACAATAAACAACGTTCCAGTGACAAGCTAAGAATCTATTAATAACATCTTCATCGCTAGATTGCGCTAAAGGTCCATCTAAAGTTACATCATTTTTATCGTATAAAAGGATTAATTTGTTAAGTTTATTTAAGCCAGCAAATGAAATTGCTTCTTGAGAAATTCCTTCTTCTAAACAACCATCTCCACAAAGACAGTATGTATAGTGATCATAAACCTTTTTGCCATACATAGCTTGAAGTTTAGTTTCGGCCATAGCCATACCAACAGCTTGAGCAATTCCTTGTCCTAAAGGACCACTTCCTGCATCAATCCCATCAGTTAAACCAAATTCAGGATGCCCTGGAGTAATTGAGTCAAGTTGTCTAAATGATTTTAAATCATCAATTTTGATATTGTAGCCAGCCAAATGCAATATTGTGTAATAAAGCATACTGCCATGACCACAACTCATTACAAAACGATCTCTATTAATCCATTTTGATTGATAAGGATTAGCAACTAAAAAATCCTTAAAAAGAGTATAGACAATTGGTGCGGCACTGATACACATACCAGGATGACCGCTTTTTGCCTTGTTAATTCCGTCAATACATGTTGCTCTAATCGCAGCGATTGACAATTCGTCTACATTTTTAAAATTGTTTAATTTTCTAGCCATTGTCCTTCTCCTTAACAACTTCAATTCCTAATTTATCTAATTGTTCCTTATCAACCTCATAAGGTGCATTACTAACAGGATCGACAGCTGCTAAGTTTTTAGGGAAGGCGATAACATCACGAATATTATCTGTTCCACTTAAAATCATTGCTAATCTATCAAGACCAAGAGCAAAACCTCCATGAGGTGGGGTACCATATTTTAAAGATTCGACAAAGAAACCGAATTTTCTTTGAATATCTTCTTCTGTAAATCCAAGAACTTTGAAAATCATTTCTTGAACTTTTTGATCATAAATTCTTAATGAACCACCACCTGCTTCATATCCATTGATAACAATATCATATGCATATGAGAAAACTTTATATGGTTCAGTAAATAATTTATCAATATCTTCATCACATGGTCTAGTAAATGGGTGATGGCATGGTGTAATTTCACCTGTTTCTTCACTCTTTTCAAATAATGGGAAATGTACAACCCATAACAAATCATATGTATTTGGTTTGATTAAATTTAATTCTTTAGCAAGTTGAGATCTTACAGCACCTAAACCAAAATTAATGTCTCTTAAGATATTTCCTGTTGCAATAATTAGGGCATCGCCATTATTTAATTCCATAGCTTTAATAAGTTCTTCTTTTAACTCAGGAGAAATAAATTTAGCAATGCTACCTTCTAATTCACCATTAACAAGTTTTAAATAAGCGAATTGTTTCATGTTGAATTTTGGGGCAACTAAATTAATTGCATCTTGTCTTTTTCTAGTAAGTTGCTCAGCAAAATTATCAACTTTAATAGCCTTAATATACTTATTATCTTGATATAATTTAAATTCTGACCTACCAAGAATGTACTTGATATCTACTAGATACATACTAAAACGTGTATCTGGCTTATCAGAACCATATTTATTTACTGCTTCAAGATAATCCATTCTTCTTAATGGAAGTTTGACGTCGTAATTTAAAACATCTTTAAAAATCTTAGCAACAAGTCCTTCTCCCAACTCAAGAATTTGATCTTGATTTAAGAAACTTGTCTCAACATCAATTTGTGTAAAATCAGGTTGACGGTCCGCTCTTAAATCTTCATCTCTAAAACAACGAGCGATTTGATAGTATCTTTCAAAACCTGAAACCATCAACATTTGTTTATAAAGTTGAGGAGATTGAGGAAGAGCATAAAAACAACCTTTACGAATTCTGCTAGGAACTAAATAATCTCTAGCGCCTTCTGGAGTTGATGGAGAAAGATAAGGAGTTTCGATTTCAACGAAATCGTGAGCATCTAAATAAGCGTGTGTAGCTTTAACAATATTAGCTCTTATTTTAAAACGTTTTTGCATGCAATTACGTCTTAAATCAAGATAACGATATTTTAATCTGATATCTTCGTTAGCATCTGTAACTTCTTGAGTAGAAATTGGAGGTTGCATTGCAGTATTGATAACTTTAATTTTGCTGGCAACAACTTCAACTTCACCTGTAGCTAAATTCTTGTTAGGGACATCCTTTTTAGAAACAACACCTTCAACTTCAAGAATATATTCATTTCTGATATCTGGTAATTCAATTTCATCGGTTTTAACACAAATTTGGATATAGCCTTCACGATCTCTAAGGTCGATAAAAAGCAAGCTTCCTAAATTACGTTTTTTAGAAACCCAACCTAATAAAGAAACTTTTCTTCCGACATCTTTGAGTCGTAAATTACCACAATAATCAGTTCTATTAAATCTTTCTTCAATGCTCTCCATAAAATTTATCCTCTCTTAAGCTTTGTTACAATCGTGTTTGTGATGACAGCAACAATGTCCTTCCTCATTGTCGCAGTCGCAATCATCATGCTCACATTCTTCGCCTTCACAGCAAGAACATTCACAAGAATGTTCGTGTTGATGCTCATTTTGATCAAGTTTTTCAACTAAATAGCTTGGTAATTCTTGCATTGAAATATTAACTTGTTCTTTTGTAAGCATGTTTTTGACGTTAACAGTATTGTCTTTGAGTTCATCTTCACCGATAATAACAGCAAATTTGGCATTCTTTCTTTCGGCTTTTTTGAATAATGCGCTCATTGACTTTTTCTCATAACAAACTTCGGTTCTAAAGAAGTCTAATCTTAATTCAAATGCTATCTCAACGGCTTTTTGAACAGCTTTTTCGCCAATTGGCATTACATAAACTTCAACATTTCTATTAATTTCAGGGAATAATTGGTCATCTTCCATGATTTTAGCAAGTCTTTCAATTCCTAATGCGAAGCCAACGCCTTCAATATCAGGACCACCAATTTCTTTAACTAAGTTTCCATAGTGTCCGCCAGCACCAATTGCACCATAATTATTTCCATTACTTGATGTATAGTGGAATTCAAAGACAACGCCAGTATAGTAATCAAGTCCTCTAACAAGTTCGCTATCAACTTCAAAAGGAATTTCAAGTTTTGTTAAGTATTCCTTAATTTTTTCGAAGCGTTCTCTTGCCGCATCAGATAAGTAATCAGTAATTTTAGGAGCTTTGTCGATGATTGGACGATCATCAGGGTCTTTACAATCTAAAATTCTGAGAATATTTAATTTATAACGTTCTTTACAATCATTACACATTTCATCAATGTGTTGTCCAAAATATTCTTTTAAAGCTTTTTTATAATTTTCTCTAGTTTCTTCATCGCCTAAAGTGTTAATTAAAAGTTTAAGATCTCTAAATCTTAAAAATTGAAGCATGTGATAGCCTAAAACAATTGTTTCAACATCTCTTTCAACTGTTGATACACCAACACATTCAACTCCAAATTGATTGAATTGACGATATCTTCCTTGTTGTGGTCTCTCATATCTGAAATTTGGTCCACAATAAAATGCTTTTACTGGGAAATCTTGCATAGCAAATAATTTAGCATTAACCATACTTCTTACGATTCCAGCAGTCATTTCTGGTCTTAAAGTGATACTTCTTCCGCCTTTGTCATCGAAAGTATACATTTCTTTACGAACAATATCGCTACTATCGCCAACACTTCTAGTGAATAATTCGCTATTTTCGATTACAGGTGTTCTAAATTCTTCATACCCATAATTTATAGCAATATTAGTAAGAGTCTCTTCAATGTATGAGTATTTGAGAGCCTCATCTTTTATTACATCGTGTGTTCCTTTTAATACATTAAACATATAAAACCTCGTATTCCTAATAATTATAAATAATTATTAACCTTTCTATCAAGTTTGACGATTATTAATGTATAACTCGTTTTACATCAAAAACGTCTTTTGTTCTTTTTAAGATATCTGCAACGTGATTCAAAACATTAGCATCGCTTACATAAATTTGTGCATAAACACTTGTTTGATTTGAATCAGGATGAAATTTAGCAGATAGCTCAGTACACTTAATTTTATTTGAGTTAAAGATATTTAAAATATCAGCAACTAAATTTTGGCGGTCTACACATTCAATAACAATGTCGACTGGATAAGATTTAATTCCTAAATCATCTTTCCAGTGAACTGGAATTAATCTACTTGTTAGCCCATTAACATTTGGACAATTTATTCTATGAACTGTAATTCCGTTTCCTTTTGTAACATAGCCAACAATACTATCACCTGGAATTGGTGTACAACAATTTCCAAGAGTAATTTTGAATCCAGTTTGTTCATCAACAGTAACTGGACAATTGTCATCATCGAAATTTTCTTTCTTAAATAACTTATTTTGGCCGCCTTCTTTTTTCTTAATTCCTAAGAAGTCTGCAATTTGTCCTGGGTTAGGATTATGTGAGCAAATTAGTATAAATAAGTCGTCAATAGTAGATACTTGGTAATTTTCTAGTACTTTTTCAGTATTTAATAAGTTCATCATCTCCTTTTCATCGATGCCTCTATCTCTGAAAAAGTCTTCACAAACCTGCTTGCCTTGACGTATTTTATCATCTCTTAAGAATGACGCATTTTTCTTTTGTAAGAATTTTTTAATATGTGATTTTGCACTTGTTGTTTTGACAATATTAAGCCAGTTTTCATTAGGTCCACTAGACGTTTTTGAAGTTTTAATTTCGACAACATCACCAGTTTTTAAAACTGTGTTTAATGGAACTAAATTATTATTTACGAGCGCTCCCACTGCCATATCACCGACTTTGGTATGAATCTTATAAGCCAAATCAAGAGGTGTTGATCCATTTGGTAAATCAATGACTTTGCCCTTTGGAGTGAAAACATAAACATTAGCTTCGAATATATCTTTGCTTAAAGATTCCATATATTCGGTTGCATTCTTATCTTGCGTTTCACTATTTAAATGCAAGAAATCTCTGAACCAATGTAGCTTTTCTTCAATTTCATGTTGCTCTTGTTTAGCACTATAATGCGTTCCTTCTTTATAACGCCAATGGGCTGCAACACCGGTTTCAGCAATTTCATCCATCTCTTTTGTTCTAATTTGGACTTCGAATATTTTTCCATCACCTGCTATAACCGAAGTATGTAATGATTGATACATATTTGGTTTAGGCATAGCAATATAGTCTTTAAATCTACCTGGAATAGGCTTAAAGTTAGCATGGATTAAACCTAAAATTTCATAACAATTAAGTTCTGTTTCTGTGATAATTCTTAAGGCTAAAAAATCATAAATTTCATCGAATGTATGGCCTTTTAAATACATCTTTTTATAAATTGAATAAATAGATTTGATTCTTGATTCAATTTCAAATTTAATATTTTGCTCAATCAAAATATCAGCAATCTTCTTTTTAAGGTTATTTAATGACTTTGTTCTATTTTTAATCTTTTCATCAAGTTCGTTTGCAATTGCATGATATTCAGCTGGTTTTTCAATTTCAAGTGATAAGTCTTCAAGTTGACTTTCAACACGATAAATACCAAGTCTATGAGCAATTGGCGCAAATACTTCTAAAGTCTCTTCTGCTAAAGCATGTTGCCTTTCAGGTTTTAAAGCCTTAACTGTTCGCATATTATGAAGTCTATCAGCAAGTTTGATGATAATAACACGAACATCTTTTGCCATACCTAAGAAAATCTTTTTATGATCTTCGGCAGCAAATTCTTCTTCCGTACGATGAGAAAGTTTAAGTCTTTGAATTTTTGTTAACGCATCAACAATTCTTGCACAATCTTCACCAAATTTCTTTTTAATATCATCGATTGTTGTATCTGTATCTTCGACAACATCATGTAAAAATGCAGCTGCGATTGTTACAGGTCCACCTTGAAGAGAGGCAACAATATAAGCGACTTCAATTAAATGTTGAAGATATGGTTCACCACTTTTTCTAAAAATACCATCATGCTTAATTTTGACGAAATTATAAGCACTTTCTATTAATTTTCTGTCTTTTTCATCATGAATATAGGCGTAATAAATTTCTTTTACATCTTCAAAAGTATGCATTGGATAACCGCCGTTTTGTAAAACTTTGGTTTCTGATGCATTCTCTTTAACAATTTCAGCACCTTCTCTTTTTAATTCATCCATAACTTTAAGCCTCCTTAATAGACAAGCTTATATTCATCAACTATAAGTTGAACGCTTTTAATGCCTCTAAAATTGTTGAGGCTAATATAGCCACTTACATCAATAAATGAAGCATTCAATATTTCTTGATCAAAGTTAAAAAGTAATATACTTAATTCCTGATTAACTCTATAAAGTATATGTTTATTATAAATGAAATTTTTAAGTTCATTGATACTTAACATATTAATTTTAAATCTTGGCTTAATACGGCCTTCACCAAAAGGTCTAAAAAGCTCATAAAGTTTATAGTTATTCAGATTCAAATCACCAATTTCTACTTCAATATCTTTCTTCTCATCTTTAAAAATAACTTCTTTAGATTCTTCTTCAAGAATTGTTTTTAAATTATTGTAATTAGATTTTAAAATAGTGAATCCACCAGCATTTTCATGTCCGCCATGAGCTACAAATAATTCACTATGCTTATTCATAAACTCAGCGATATTAAATCCACTTTTTGAACGCGCACTACCTTTATAAACATTTTTATCAGTTTCGCTTTTTGATAAAACAAAAATTACTTTATTAAATTTGTTCAAAAGTTTATTTGCGATTAAACCACCAATACCTTCATTCTCATTATTTACGTAAATCAAAGCATTTTTGCATGTATCCGTATTGTTCAAATTAACTGAATCAACTAAATCTTTTCTCTTTTTATTAACTGATTCAATCCAATTAGATAATTTAATAATTGTATTTTCATCTTTAGAGATAAAGTATTTAACGATATTAAAGCGAGAATTGTCATTTAGTAAACGACAAATCGCATTAACTTTTGGAATAACTTGCATTGTTAAATCTTCTTCGTTAATTACTTTGTCTTTATATTTTAAAAGTTGAAAAATTTCAAAATAATGATTTTCGTTAATTATTTTAATCGCTTCTTTTACAATTGTTCGATTGTAAGAAAGTAATGGCATTGAATCACTTAAAGTTGATAATGCGCATAAAGAAAATAAATATTCATCAAATCTATCTAAATAAAATAATGAAAAATAAAACGAAACTTCTCCTGCACTAATATTGTATTCTCCAAATTTATCATATTCTGGATGCATTATATATTTAGCTTTAGGAAGATTTTCAGCGATTTTATGATGATCTAAAACGATAACTTCCATCCCTAAAGAATTAGCATAATCAATTGTTTCATTTAAAGTTATTCCATTATCAACACAAATAACAATTTCATAGCCTAACTTTTTAAATCGATCAACATTTTCTTTAGTCAATCCATAGCCATCATATTCTCTACTTGGAATATAATAACCTGGTTTATAAGTATCTGTAGACAAAGTTAACATTAAAATTGAGGTGGACATAATTCCATCACAATCATAATCACCATAAATAAGTATTTTTTTATTAGTGAAAATAGCTTCTTTTAAATAAGAAGCTATTTTTTGACCTTCTTTAAAGACTTCTTTCTTAGGTAAGTCTTCGAAAGTTCTTTCATTTTCTTCGATTATTGTATCGTAATCTAAGTTATAAAATTCTAATAGTTTTTCTAAAAATAAATTAATCATAATCCTTAAGAACTTTCTTAATCGTTAATATCGATAAAGATGGCTTCTTGAGGTCCGTCGTCAAATTCAACTTTTTTACCCTTTTTATTAGCTCTTGCTTTGATTCTATTTTCGGAGAATCTATCACCAATTTTTTCAAATACTTTTGTGAAAGCATTTTGAATTGGAAGTTCCATTGCTTTAATAAAGATAACAACAAGGAACATACCAACAAGAATAAATAGTAAAGTATTACGATCAAATGCTGATGTAAAGAAGAATGATAAGACGATAAATGCTACAAACATCATATTGATAATAAGGTAATTATAAATTGAATTACCTGCATAGTCATAACGTTCTTCTCTTGCACCTAACTCTTTAAGTTCATGTTTATTTTCTAAGTAAGTTAATCTTTCGTTTACGAAGAATACATCGAAAATTAAATATGTAAGTAAAGATAATAGTAATAAACCGAGAGTGATTTCACTTGGGAATGGTCCTCTAATAAGTGAGAAGATACCAACGATTGAAACAAGGCTTGCTCCACCAATTAAAAGTCCAGTTAAGGCTTTTGATGGACCAAATCTTAATAAGAAGTATACGAAGATTCCAGCAACAGCAATTGCAACTGCAATTGAAACCCACATATTAATTAAATCATCATTGTAGTCATATGAACGGCTTGTAGTAACTGTATAGTTATCGCCAATACTTGATTGAATTGCATTAATGATTACTTCAGATAAACTACCTTGAGCACTTTCTTGACCATCATAGAAATAATATGTTTCTTGATTAACGCCTTCGACATCAACGATTTGCTCTAAATCAATAACAAAATAATATTCTCTATTCGTAACTGGTGTTGTTTCACCACTAACAAATTCATAATAGAATGAGTTAACATTCATTTCATTTCCAAAGACTTGTTCTTCATGAGCTTCATCAAAATAAATTTGACCTAAAGCTTCTTGAATTCCAACTTCAATACTATCTGTATTGAAATCATCACTAGCATTTCTAATTTCTCTTGTAACAAGAACTTTAGAGTTTGTTTCGTTACTTAATGAGTTATAAACACTTCCGTTAACAACTTGGAAAGTCGTAATTCCAACAATACTAGCAACTAATAATAAACAGGCAATAATTCCAGTAATTGTAAATGTTCTCTTTGAACTTCTTCTCTTGAAAGCATCAAAGTATGTTGGTTTCTCGCCCTTTGATAAATCAGGAATAAGTTTTCTTTCAACACCAAATAATTTGATATGGTTTTGTGCAAATTGAGAGTTGTAAAGTAACCAACTTACTGATCTAAAAACAATTCCTAAAGTCACTACACTCATTAATACGCCAATTAGCATGACTCCACCAAAGGATGAAGTATATGAATTAGGAATTAAGTAAGCAACAAGACCAATAATTGCACCGACTATACTAAAATCTAATAAATTAAATAGGGTCTTTTTATTTGCATCTTGATAAGCTTTTTTTAGGTTTTTGCCAAGATAAATGTCTTCTTTTGTACGATGTAGCCAAATTGTTACTCCTAAAATTGATAAAGCAGCAACACCAAATAAGCCTAAAATTGTACCAATATTGAATTCATTTCCTAAGAAGTTGAATAAATAAAGCGATCCAACAACATTAGCACCACTGACAACAATTCCTAATAATCCTGGAAGACCATAATTTAATAAAAGGAATAAAGAAACGATTACTACAGCAATAATTGTACAAATTAAAACTGTTGAGAATTGAACAACTCCTGCTCTTTTAATGTATTCAACAAATGGAGAAACAAGATTACTACCAGCGTCAACTTGAGATTGATTAATTAAAGTAACATCATATTTTAAATTTGAAGCATTAAGTTTACCAGCAAGTAAATTTGCCTTTTTATATGCAAGTTTTTCATCGGCTTCAACGCTGTTATATGTTTGATAACTTGTTGTAACATCAAGACCGCTATCACTATTAATAGCACCTAAGTTGTAATTTGAGAAATAAAGATATTGATATGTTGCAGCACTTTGTTCATCTTCGCTTAAACTTGAATCATAGTCCCAAATAAAGCTAGATGGATTTGATGTATCAAAGTAAGTAATAACATAATCATGGAAATTTTCATCAGTAATATTTCCGTTTTCGTTATCTAAAAGGGTTTGTAAATTTAAACCATTTAACCAGTTATTAACAACAAAAATTACATCTGAAGGATCAATTTTTTCAACTGTTTCTTCTCCTTCACCAGTACCGGTTCCAGTATCAGTTGATGGATCGGTTGTAACATTTGATCTTAGAATATCGCCAGTTTTAAAGAAATTATGTGCTTCAGAAACATCGCCTGTATCAGTGCTTGTATCAGTTGATGAGCCAGTATCTGCTGTACCAGAGCCACTATCATCACTAGATGAAGTTATACCATCAAGCATTGTTTTAAAGCCATCTGGATTAGCAAGTTCAACAACAACGTATGGATAACCATCACGATATTGAACATTTGCGCTTCCATCGACAAAAAGTTCATTACTTGCTGTAGAGGTATTGTTATTGTAAACATCTTCTGCTGAGAAACCTAAATTGTACTCTTCATCAGCATTTTTAAGCATAAATGAATTTGAGAAAGTTAAATATGAAATGATGTCATCATAGGATTGCGTTGTATCTTTAAAAGTTAATGAGAAAACATCATCGGAATAACTCTCGAGTTCATAGCTTGAAATTCCAGCAACAGATAATCTTTCTTTAAATGTATCTGTAATTTCTTCAAGTGGTGTTTCGCCAGTTTCATCAAAAATAATATCGCCGTTATTTGTGCCTTCTGAAAAATCAGCTGACGTTCTTCTTTGGGAAATCTTGAAAACAAAGCGATTTGAAGATGAGAAATCACCATCGCCATTTACAGAGAGAATTGTTGGCGTAACTGCCACTAATACCCCAGTAAGCATGGCGGCTGAAATTGATAAATATCCAATTAATCTTTTCATAACATACCTCGTATTTATAAATTACATTTATAAATGTACTTGATAATATTACTACATAAGCCTATAAAACACAAAAACATTTTTTAATTAAAAATAATTGCAAAATTTAAGAATTTTCACATATTTACTTTATGAATTTGTAATAAAATTCTTGTCCTTTTTTAGTGAGCATTCTGCCTCTTCTAGTTCTAGCAATAATACCAATCGTTACAAGATAAGGTTCGTAATTTTCTTTTAAGTTAATTACGTTTTCGTTTAAAACACTTGCAAGCGATTCAAGGCTAACAGGTTCGCTTTGAAAGACCTCATAGAGCGTCTTAATAATATTTAAATCAAATATTGTTAAACCAAATTCATTAATCTTGATAAAAGAGAAAAAATCCTTTAATAATTCAAGATTTGCAGCGTTTTTGTCTAAATATAAACAATAATCTGCTAATCGTTTGAGCAAATTATTTAAAATTCTTGGGTTATTTTTCACTCTTTTAACAAAGAATTTTGGGGCTTCTTCATTTTCAAAAATAACATTAAATTTTGGCGCACTTGATAACAATATATTTTTTAAATCTTCTTCAGTGTATGGTTCAAAATGAAACTTAATCGCAAAACGATCTCTTAAAGGAACTGACAAATAACCTTCTAAAGTTGTTGCTCCAATTAAGGTAAACTTTGGTAATTTAATACTAATTATTTTAGTTTTTTCTTCACTTTTATAAGTAAGATTTATGATGTAATCATCCATTACTGAATATAAAATTTCTTCGATTTTTTTATCTAATCTATGAATTTCATCAATAAAAAATATTTCATTTTCTTTAATGGAGGCTAATATCTCAACTAAATCTTGAATCGTGTCAATCATTGGAGCGTTAATTACTCTAATTTTACACTTCATTTCTTCAGATAAAACATAAGCTAAACTTGTTTTACCCATACCACTTGGACCAATCAAAAGAACATGATCAAGACAAGTTTTTTGTTTTTTGGCACTATAAATATAGACTTTAAGTTCATTAACTATTTGATGTTGTCCAAAATAATCATTAAATGATTTAGGTCGAACAATTGACAATAGTTCACTATTCATTTTTTAACCTCAAAATAGCTTCTTTTAAAGCTTCACTATTTTCAAGTCCGTCAGGCAATGTATCCAAAACAGCAAAAACCTTTTGTGGAGAATAGTTTAAATTTAAAAGCGCATTAAAAACTTCTTGATACTTATATTGAAGACCTTCTAAATTAATGACTTTGTTTTTAAGCTCATAATAAATTCGATCCGCTTTTGCTCCAATTGAGCTAATCTTTTGCATTGAAACTAAATCTTTGTTTTGAATTAGTGAAACAAGGCCTTGACTAGATAATTTACGAATTATATTAAGTGCAGTTTTTGGACCTATTCCACTTATTTTTATTAGTTCAGTAAAAATAAATTTATCGAGTTTGTTTAAAAAACCATATAAACAAACATTTTCTTCATTATGAAAAATGTATGTAAATACAGTGTAAATATTTTCAGTAACAAAAGAATCACTGTTTAAAACGTTAATTTCAAAGGCAATTCCGATATCAGTTAAGAGGGAAATTTGTTGATTTTTCGCTTCAACTACTTTTCCTTTAATATAGTCAACCAAATAAAATTTATATGGAATTATTCGTAATATTCAAATTCAAAATCAGCAATTTTAACTGTATCACCAGTTCTTGCTCCAATTTCATGAAGCTTGTTATCAACACCAATTTTGTTTAAATATGTTAAAAGTCTAAGCATTCCTTCATCAGTTGAAATATTGATAAGGTTATATGTTCTAATTACTCTATCACCAACGATTTCATAATAACCTTCTTTACGTTTAACAATATCAAATATTTCTTCTTCATCATTAAGATTAAAGATTTCTTCTTTATCTTCTTCTTTATAAACTGGCCAAATTGGAGCATCTTTTAATAATTCAACACATTTATAAAGAACTTTATCAAGGTTTTCTTCGCTAATACAAGAAATTGCAATTACAGGTTTATTTACTTTAGCCTCAAATTCTTTAAGTTTTTCTTCACTGCCTTCTTCATCCATTTTTGAAGCGACAATGATTTCAGGTCTATCTAAAAGATGCATCCCATAGTTATTAAGTTCTTCTTTAATGTCTAAATAATCTTGATATGGATCTTCTCTAGACATATCAACCATATGAACTAAAACACGACATCTTTCAATATGACGTAAAAACATTAAGCCAAGACCTTTTCCTAGATGAGCACCTTTGATTAATCCAGGCATATCAGCGATTACAAAGCTATCATCTCCAATTTTAGCAACACCTAAATTTGGAACTATTGTTGTAAATGCATAATCGCCAATTTCAGCTTTACAATTAGTAACACAACTTATAAAAGTACTTTTACCAGCATTTGGTAAACCAATTACACCAACATCAGCTAAAAGTTTAAGTTCAAGAATTAATCTTTTCTTTTCGCCTGGCAAACCGTTTTCAGCAATTTTTGGGCATCTATTACGGGAACTCTTAAAAGCTGAATTTCCTCTTCCGCCTCTTCCGCCTTTACAAACTAAGTAAGTTTCGCCAACTTCTTTAAGATCACATAAAAATTGGTGATTTTCTTCTAAAAAGACAACAGTACCAACTGGTAAATCAATATAAATATCTTCTGCAGCGTGGCCATATTGGTTTTTGATATCGCCGTTTTCTCCATCAAGCGCAATAAAAGTTCTTGAATGACGATAGTTAACAAGTGTAGTCGTTGTTTTTGAGCATCTTAAATAAACGGAACCACCTCTTCCGCCGTTTCCGCCTGCTGGACCGCCTTTTGGTACGCCTCTTTCACGTCTAAAAGCAATACGTCCATTGCCACCTTTTCCACTTCTAACTTCAATAATCGCTCTATCAATAAACATAAAATTGTCCCTTTAAAAGAAAATCACCTGTTAAGAAACAGATGATTTAATTTTCATAATTAAGCAGCTACTTCGTAGACGCTAACACGTTTTCTATTTTTGCCAACTCTTTCGTATTTAACAATACCAGCCTTTGTAGCAAAAATTGTATCATCACTACCCTTTTTAGTGTTAACACCAGGATAGATTCTTGTACCGCGTTGTCTATAAATAATCATGCCTGCTTTACAAAAGTGACCATCGCTTCTTTTTGCGCCGAGTCTTCTACCAGCAGAATCTCTACCGTTCTTAGTACTTCCGACACCTTTATGGGATGCGAATAATTGTAAATCAAGTTTAAAACTTAAATACATAAACATCTTCCTTTCTACATTTCTTTAGAAACAGAGATATAAGCTTTATAAGAATCTTCAATTGTCATCAACTGGGTGAGTATTGTTCTCATAACAATTTCATCATTTTTGTTCAAATTATCCAATGTATCAATTGTGAGATCTCCACTTTCAATAACAATTTGATAATTTTTGTGATTTGTTAAGGCGTTACACCCACCAACAAGTATTGCACTAACTGCGCTGCAGACAATATCTTTTCCTTTTTCAGCGAATAAAGCATGTCCATTGGCCTTAATTCTTACAATCTTGTTATCTTTTTCTAAAAAAGTGATTTTAATCATTTACTTTGAATTAATACTTGTAATAGTTAAGCAAGTATATGGTTGTCTATGTCCGATATGTTTATGGTAAGTAGTTTTTGCTTTGTACTTATAAACATGGATCTTTTTGCCTAAACCTTGCTTTTCAACTTTTGCAACAACTGTAGCACCTTTAATTGTTGGGTTGCCAGTTACAACATTTTTGTCACTAATTAAAAGTACATCGTTAAATGTGTAATCTGTACCAGCTTCTACATTGAGTTTTTCAACATATACTTTTTGTCCAACCTCAACTTTAAGTTGCTTACCGCCAGTTAAAATTATAGCGTACATCTAATTTGCCTCCAATTTTTAAAATAATTACTCGCTCTTAAGGTAATTCTTGAGGAATTTTAGGGACCTTTTTAATGCGGTTGTACCAAAAAACCGGGTTACAACGTCTATAAGTATACTATTTTTTAAGCATTAATCAAGTAAAACATTCAGGAAGATGTTTGATTCGCTATTAGCTTATTTCCATTGGAATTTATAGCCACCTGGAAGTTGAATTAAGCCATCTTCAGTATAGAAAAGTTTATAAATCGCTACAGCGACAACTGCAATAGCCATAACAGCCATCACTGCTGAAAGTGTAATCGCTTCGCCACAACGGATGGAGCATAATTCATTTTGTGATAAAGGAATCTTGTTTTCCATATTTAAAAACCTCCTTTCACTAATATAAAGGAGGTTATCTCGTTTTTTTAAAAAAATTTTACAAATTTTCTAATTTCTTTTTGATTTCTTCAAATTGCGCCTTATACATCTCAAATTTTTCTTTTTCTAAATCAACTTTTTGTTTTGGAGCTTTAGATAAGAATCTTTCATTACTTAACATTGATTCACTACGTTTAAGTTCGCTTTCAATCTTTTCTAAATCTTTTGTTAATTTAGCTTTAAGTTCATCTTTATTGACACTATCTTCGATAAATAAAGTCAATTCTGGTAAAACAATACTGCTTGTTCCTTCTTTGTCTTCTTTAACTAAAGTTAATGATTTAGCAAATGAATATCTACTAAGATATTTACTTAAAGGTTTGAAATCAAAATTTGCTTTTAAAGAAATGTCTAATGCTTCGTTTGGAGCTAATGAGTTATTTACTTTGTATTGTCTAATCGCTTCAATAGCAGCTTTTAAGGCTTCTACTTTCTTAATTGAAGATTTAAAGACTAAACTCTTATCTAATTCAGGATATGATTCAAGCATAATTGAATCTTTATGAACTGGTAAATTTAAGTAAATTTCTTCACTGATAAATGGTGAGAAAGGATAAATCATCATTAATACTGCTTTTAAAGTATAAAGTAATGTGAAATATGTTCCTTCTTTATAAGAATTTTCATCTTTTAAAGTTACTTTACTCATTTCTAAATAGAATGAGCAATAATCATCGTAGACAAAGTTATAAAGTAAGTTACTAGCAATACCATATTCATAAGAATCCATTGCTTTAGTAATACGTTTAATAACATTTTCAAGTTTAGTAAGGATATATTTATCAACTAATGATAACTTCTTCTTATCAACATCTTTAGCTTCAAGATTTTTATAATCTTCAGGAATGTTCATCAAGATAAATCTTGCACTATTCCGAATCTTATTGAGATAGTTATTGGCAGCTTTAACTTTTTCTTCACTAAAACGCATATCTTGTCCTGGTGAAGCTGTTGTTGCTAAGAAATATCTTAAACTATCAACACCATACTCATTAATAACATCAATTGGATCTACACCATTTCCAAGAGATTTAGACATCTTTCTTCCTTGAGAGTCACGAACAATACCATGGATAATAACATCTTTAAATGGAGCCTTGTCTGTGAAATGAAGTCCTTGGAAAACCATTCTTGCAACCCAGAAGAAGATAATATCGTATCCTGTGACCATACAATCTAAAGGATAATATCTTTTAAAATCTTCTGTTTCATCTGGCCAGCCGAGCGTTTCAAATGGCCAAAGAGCACTAGAAAACCAAGTGTCTAAAACATCCTCATCTTGGACCCAATTTTCCATATCAGTAGGTTTTTGGGCGGAAACTAGTATATCATTAGTAGTTTTCGAGTAGTAAACTGGTATTCGATGACCCCACCAAAGTTGTCTTGAAATGCACCAATCATCGCAATTTGACATCCATTGTTTTAAGACTTTCTCAAAACGTTTTGGGAAAAAGTTCACTTTATCTTTTGCACTAGCTTGATTTTCTAAAACCCTATCAGCAAGTGGTTTCATCTTGATAAACCATTGTTTAGATAAGATAGGCTCAACAACTGCATCACTTCTTTCAGAGTGTCCAACTTGATGTTTAAAGTGTTCAATCTTTTCTAAATTGCCATCTTCTTCAATTTGTTTAACAAGAAGTTTACGGCATTCCATACGGTCCATACCAGCGTATTTTCCACACTTCTCAGTCATTGTTCCATCAGTGTTCATAATGACTGGATGTTCTAAACCATACTTCTTGCCGATAATAAAGTCGTTAGGATCGTGGGCTGGTGTACATTTCATAGCACCAGTTCCAAAAGAAATATCAACATAATCATCAGCAATAATTGGTAATTCTTCCCCATTTGCTGGGTTGATAACCTTTTTACCGATTACATCTTTATAACGTTTATCTTTTGGATTAACGACAACACAAACATCACCAAACATCGTTTCCGGACGAGTTGTTGCAATAATTAATGGTTCATGGTCAATGTCGACAAAGCGATATAAGAAATAGAAAAATTCGCCTTCATCTTCTTTATAAATAATTTCAATATTACTTAAAGCTGTTTTCATGACAGGATCGTAGTTAACAATTCTTTCACCACGATAAATTAACCCTTCATTGTATAAATCAACGAATACCTTATTTACAGCTTTAATACATCCTTCATCAAGAGTAAATCTTTCACGAGAATAATCGACCATTATGCCCATTTTTGCCCATTGTTCATGGATAATGTGGCTATAAGAATCTTTCCAAGCGTAACATTCTTTTAAGAAGGCTTCTCTACCAATTTCAAAGCGATTTGTACCTTCAGAATTTAATTTAGCATCAACTTTAGCTTGAGTTGCAATACCTGCGTGGTCAACACCAGGAAGGTATAAAACATCAAAACCTTTGGCTTTTTTATATCTACAAGTAATATCTTGAATCGTGTTATCGATAGAATGTCCAATGTGTAATTTACCAGTAACATTTGCAGGAGGAATAACCATTGAAAAACGTTGTTTAGAAGTATCTCCAGCTCTAAAATAACCTTTTGCCTTCCATTTTTCGTATTTTCCTGCTTCTGTTTGTCTAAAATCGTACTTCTTTTCAAGTGCCATATTAATTCGCCTCCCTAACGACGCCTTCAATCATTTCTTTAAGTTTTAAAATACTCTTTTTATCATTTATTGACACTAATAAAGGTGGGTATTTTTCAGGTTCAAAATTTAATTTTGATTTCAAATTTTTATAAATTTTCGATCTCATAGACATATTTAACTTATCGCATTTTGTCATGCAAATAACAAATCTATATTTGTATGAAAGCAAAAAACTATAAAAATCTAAATCATCATCTGTTGGTTCGTGTCTTGAATCAAGCAAAAATACAACAAGTTTTAAACTCTTGTTGTCTTTAAAATAATCTTCGATCATCTTGCCATAAAATTCATAATCTAAGTCTTTTTTAGTTGAAAAACCATATCCAGGACAATCAACAAGATAAAAATAATCTTCAACTGAATAATAGTTTAAAACTCTAGTATGACCCGGTTTTGAGCTTGTATAAGCAAGTTTTTTTGAATTTGTTAAAGCATTAATCAAACTGGATTTACCAACATTTGATTTTCCAACAAAAAGCACTGAGGAGTTATACTCCCCAGGTGCTTCTTTAACATCAACAATGCTTTTAATAAATTTCGCTTTATTAAAATAATAGTTTTCCATGTTATCTGAAAATTACTTTAACGGCATCATCTACATTTTTCATGTAAACAATTTTCAATTTATCAGCGAATTCTCTCGGAAGTTCACTGACGCTATGTTTGTTTCCTTCTGGAACAATAATCTTTTTAATGCCACTTCTCATAGCAGCTAAAGATTTTTCTCTTAATCCACCAATCGGTAAAGCATTTCCTCTTAAAGTAACTTCGCCAGTCATAGCAATATCACCACTCACTGGTTTTTTACTTAAAGCACTAATAATTGCACAGGTTATAGCAACCCCAGCACTTGGCCCATCTTTAGGAATTGCTCCTTCAGGAACGTGGACGTGAATATCAACTTTATCAAAAATTTGTGGATCAATATCATATTTTTCAGCATTTGCTTTAACATAGTCTAAGGCAATTTCACAGCTTTCTTTCATGACATCACCAAGTTTACCTGTTAAAACGAGTCGACCTTTTCCAGCAAAATAATTAACCTCGATTGCTAAAATATCTCCGCCATAATCAGTATAAGCAAGACCAGTTACAACACCAACTTGTTTTCCTTTTTCTTTACTTGTTGAATCAAATGGTTCAACACCGAGATATTTAATAACATCTTTTGTTGTAATATTGACTTTAAAATCAACATTCGAACCTTCTTTTACTTTTTCAACAATGACTTTTCTTATAACGCTTGCGATATTTCTTTCTAAGTCTCTAACTCCAGCTTCTCTTGTATAACGGTCAATAATGTAATAAATACTATCATCATCAAAAATAACAGCATCTTCTTTTAAACCATTAACATCAAGTTGCTTTTTAATTAAGAAATCTTTTGCAATGTGAAGTTTATCAATTGCAGTATAGCTAGGAACGTGAATTAATTCCAATCTATCAAGTAATGGAGCAGGAATGTTTTCAATATTATTTGCAGTACAAATAAATAAAACATTGCTTAAATCATAGTTAAGTTCAAGATAGTTATCAGCAAATTCTTTGTTTTGCTCAGGATCAAGAACTTCTAAAAGTGCACTACTTGGATCGCCTTTAAAGGAATCACGACCTAATTTATCGATTTCATCTAATAAGAAAAGTGGGTTATTAACTTTTGCTTTTCTTAAAGAATTAATAATTCTTCCTGGGCGAGAGCCAACATAAGTTCTTCTATGACCTCTAATTTCAGCTTCATCACTTACACCACCTAAAGAACATTTAATAAATTTTCTTCCAAGTGCTCTAGCAATTGATCTAGATAAAGAAGTTTTACCACAGCCTGGTGGACCATAGAAACATAAAATTGGAGCTTTTAAGTTACCTTTGAATTTTTTAACGCAAAGATATTCAACAATTCTTTCTTTTACTTTAGTAAGACCATAATGATCTTCATCAAGTACTGCTTTTGCATGTTCGATATCATTATCATCTTCAGTTTGTTCGAACCATGGGACAGAGAAAACAATATCAATATAATCTTGAATAAGACTGGCTTCAAGTGAACCTTGAGGCATCATTTCTTTACGTTTTAATTCATCTTTAATTTTAGTTTTAACTTCTTCTGGATAAGGATTTTTTTCTAATTTTTCGATTGTTGAGCTAGAATCTTTACTTGGATCTTCGCCAAGTTCCTTTTTAATAGCTCTAATTTTCTCACGTAAAAGATATTCTTTTTGTTGTTTATCGGCATTTTCTTGAACTGTTTTCATGATCTTACGATCAATATCGTTTAGTTCACTCATCTCGTTTAAGGCAAGCAAAATCTTCATGAGACGATCGTTAATGGTAGGTGCCTCAAGTAATTCTTGCTTTCCTTTTGGAGTAACAGAAAGACGGTTAGCTAAAAAATAGCTCAATTCAATGGAACTGATTCCACGAGATAGTTGCTCATTTATAACTTGGCCGCTGCCTCTAAAGAAATTTTCAAAACCACCGCTTTGAAGTTTCTTAACAATATTTGTGATTAAGCTAACTTCTTCTTTATTATCTCCGACAATGTCAGGGAATAAAGTTGCATTAGCAACAAACTTTTCACCATCATTTCTAATAGAATTGATTTTAACTCTATTAATATGGTTGAATTTTGCTCTAAATCCAGTACTTGTGGCTTCAATAGAGTTAATTTGTGAAAGGACACCAACTGAATAAATATCATCAAAAGAGACGATATCTTCAGTGCTTAAATCTTTTTGAGAAACAATAATACAATATGAGGAAAAATCAGCTTTAGACGCATTTGCAGCATTTACTGAGAATTTACGCTCTACTGCAAGTGCGATTTGTGTTCCAGGATAGCCGACATATCCTCTAGTTATGATTAAAGGTAATTCAAATGGTTCGTTTTCGTAAAAATTCATTAATTTCGATTACCTCCTTTATGGTATTTAACTACTTTGCTTCCTCTGTAGCTTCCTTTTTAGTGGATTTTGTAGATTTTTTTGTAGTTGAAGTTGTTGTTTTCTTTGCTCTTGGTTTTTTAGCTGCTGGTTTTTCATCAGCTTTAGCTTCTTCTTTAACTTCTTCTACTTTTTCTTCTTTTGCTTCTTGAGTATTGTTTGCGCTAATAAATCTAACAATCTTATTCTCAACTAAAGTAGAAATTACTCTACCTTCATCATTTTTATAAATCTTTTTAATTTCTTCAACTTTCATGCCATAGTTTGTAGCAAGTTGATTGTAATAATTTTCAAGCTCTTGTCTTGAAACGACTAAATTTTCAACTTGTGCAATCTTTTGGAAAACAAGATATTGTTCAAGTCTCTTTCTTGCATCTGCTTTGAAGTTTTCTTCAATCTTTTCATCTGTTAAACCAGTAATTTCTTTATATTGTTCATAAGTTAAGCCATTGCTTGTGATTTGATTGATTGTATTTTCTTTCATAGCTTTGACTTCTTGATTGACAACTTCATCAGCAATTTCAAATTTAGCATTTTCAATAATCTTAGCTAAAATCTTATTGAATTGATCTTGTCTAGCTTGGTTATCTAATCTTGTTTGAACTTGTTTTGTTTCATAAGCTTTGAATTCTTCAACATTTGTAACATCTTTAAGATTTAATGTTGAAACGAATTCATCATTGAGTTCTGGTTTTTGTTTTGTTTTGATTTCGTGAATCATACAAACGAATTTAGCTTCTTTTCCAGCAAGATCTTTAACATATTGTTCAGGGAAAGTAACAATAACATCTTTTTTGCTTTCGCTTGTAACGCCAACTAATTGATCTTCAAAACCAGGAATGAATTGATTTGAACCTAAAACTAATGAGTAGTTATTGGCGCTTCCACCATCAAATTCTTTTCCATCAATATATCCTTTAAAATCGAAAACAACTGTATCGCCTTTTTCAGCAGCACCTTCTTTAATAACAAGATCAGCGTTATCTTCTAAGACATGATCGATTTCATCTTGAATTTCTTTTTCAGTAGCAACAGTTTTTTCAAGCGGAATATTAATATCTTTATATTGTCCTAAAGTTACTTCTGGAGCTGTAACAACTTCAAAAACAGCTGTAAAGCCATTGTCATCTAATGCAGTAACATTAACTTTTGGTTGTGTGTAAGGTACTAATTTATGTTCACGAAGAGCTTCGTTATATAATTTTGGTAATGCTTCATTAATTGCTGCGTTAATTAATTCAGATGGATTAATTCTTTCTCTTGCAAGTTCAATAGGAGCTTTACCTTGTCTAAATCCTTTAATTGTAACTTTTTGAGCAAGTTTCTTTAAAGCTTTATCTTGAGCTTCCTTCCATTTTTCTTTTTCTACTTTTGCTTCAATTTCATAAAGTGAAGTTTCTTTTTTTGTTAATTTTGTTTCCATTATTTTTCCTCCGCGTATACTGAAAAATTATACATTAATCTCAATAATATAGCAAAGTGAAATACCTTCAAATTTGACTATAAATTTCCTAAATTTTTAGATAATATCTAATTAACATCATAAACATCAAACTTATGCCACTCCTTACAAGTTTCAATGATTAATTTCTTGTAATAGTCGACATAAGCTGCGTCAACATGATTTAACTTAAAATCTTCGATTTTATCGTAACTTCTTTTATAAAATTTAGAAGCAAGTTCATAAATTGTATAAATCAAACTATCAAGCTCAGTTTTATTTTCTAAATAATCAGGCATTAACATTGGATAAATTGATAAATATAAATCTAGTTCATAATCTAAAATACATTCATCTTCAGCAAGATTAGATAACTCAAGAATTACTTCGTTTTCAAGAAAATCTTCATAATATTGTTTTGAGAATAAAAGTTCAGCTGGTGTGAAATTAAAATATTTGCCATCTCTTAAAAATAAATATTCATCGTTGTCTTGAAGTTCAACTAAACAATCAAAAAGTAAAGCGTAAATTAAATTAAAAACGAGTCGATCTTTTAATAAACTTTTGACCTTTGGTAAGAATTTTTCTTCAATTTCATCTTCACTTAACTCATCTTTAGCGAAAATAATGCATTCATAGATGACGTTAGGATCATCACTTTCTAAGCCTTCAAGATAATTTTCATGATTTACAATAAAAATTTTGTTTTGAATAGAAAGTTTATATTCAATGGTAAAATCGTCTAAATAATCATAATCTTTAGCCTTCAAAAAAGCATAAGAAGAAACTGATTCTAAATAAACAAGTATTGTTCTATAAGGTAAATTTAATTTTTCACCTATCAAAACATAAAGATCTAAAGCTGCTTCAAATTTTGCAGACAAGAGCTCTATTTCGTTAATTCGATATTCTCGATAAGCTTCTTTAACTTTTCCTAAATTTACAAGACTTCTAATCTTTAAAAAATTTGAATTCACATCCAAAATATTGTCAGCTTCTTCCACGACTTTTTGGTATTCCTCCTTTTTGTAAAGATCTAATAATTCTTGTAAATCCATCTAATTAAGATTCCTTATCTTTTCATATAAAAGTTTAGCACTTTCTTTAGGAATTATTTGCTCTAATTCCTCAATTTTAGCGTTTTTAAGCTCGCTAATTGATGGATAAGCCTTAATTAACTGCTCCTTACGCTTATCTCCAATTCCATCGATATCGTCAAAAATACTATTAAACATACTCTTGTTTCTCTTTTTTATATGTGTTGTGATTGCGTATCGGTGGACTTCATCTTGCATTCTAGTTAAGAGTAAGAATAACTTTTTCTCATCGTCTAGATAATATTCGTTAAATTGCTCATCCATTAATGCGCTGGTTCTATGTTTGCTAGTTTTAACAAGACCAGCTATCGCAAATGGTAAATTTAATTCTTTCTTTACTTCAAGAGCTACTTCTATTTGTCCTTTGCCACCATCAACAATAATTAAATCAGGCATTTCACCATTTTCTTCCTGAACTCTTTTATAGCGTCGAGTTAAGGTTTCTCTCATTGATGATAAGTCATCTTTTTTGTTAACTCCTTGAATATTAAATTTACGGTACAACTTTTTATAAGGAATACCATTAATAAATACAACCATAGCCCCGATTGCGTTGGTTCCTTGTAGATGAGAATTATCAAAAAGTTCAATTCTACTTGGTGTTTTGATATGTAAAATCTCACCTAACTTATCAAGTAAATTAAGCACATCGTCGTCCAATTTGGCGGTTAAGAAATGTTCATCTAAGGCTTCTTTAGCATTTATTTCACAGGTATCTAAAACATCATGTAATTTACCTTTTGTTGGCGAAAAAACATTAGCGTTTTCAAAATATTCCATTAAATTATCTCGAATTTCATCGTTAGAAACAATAATTTCGCTTGGAATTGAGTTAATAGAATAATATTGATAAATAATTTCACTTACAAATTCATTGATTTCACCAATTAATTCGTAGCAAAAACTTCTTTTTGAAAGTAAAATCCCTTGTCGATAAGAAAATAAAGCGATTGCAATGTAATTTTCTCTTGTATGAAACGAAAAAAAGTCACGATTGATTTTATCTTTAAATTCAACAGTTTGTTTTTCAGTAATGTGATTTATGGCATCAAGCATCTTTTTATACTCTTGAGCACGTTCAAATTCTAATAATTCACTATGCTTTCTAATTTTTTCTTTAAGATCTTTTACTAAATCTTGATTTTTTCCTTTTAAAAAATCAGTGATATTATTAACGATTTCATCGTATTTTTCTCTTTCAACTTTTTGAACACAAGGCGCTAAACATTGCCCAATATGATAATAAAGACAAGGAGATTTTGGAACATTTCGACATTTTCGTAATGGAAAAAGCTTATTTATCAAATCTATGACTTCAAAAGCAGCACTGCTATTTGGATAAGGACCAAAATAAACACATTTTTTGTCTTTAACATTTCTTGATAAACTCACATATGGATTTTCAATATTTTTATGAATTGCAATATATGGATAATGCTTATCATCCATAAGCAAAATATTGTAACGAGGATGATTCTTTTGAATAAGATTCATCTCAAGAATCAAAGCTTCTTTTTCGCTTTTTGTAATAATTGTTTCAAAATGGTCAACATGTGAGACCATCGCCGCTGTTTTACCTGAATGAGGACGTAAAAAATATTGTGAAACTCTTTTTTTAAGATTCTTTGCCTTGCCAATATAGATGATTTCGTCATCAATATTGTGCATTAAATAGCACCCAGGTTGATCTGGCAATAATTCTATTTGCTTTTTTAAGATATCATTCATCATTTTAATGTAACAATTGTTGATCCACTTCCACCATCAAGTTCTGATCCGATACGATAAGTATCGACATTTTTTCTATTTTTTAAGAAAGAATGGATTCCTTGACGAAGCTTTCCACTTCCATATCCATGAATAATTTTAACTTCTTTAAGACCTCTTAAAACGCAATCATCAAGATATTTATCTAAAGTAATTAAAGCATCATCAACTCTATAACCGATTAAATTTAAAGAAGATGATACTTGTTTTTGACCTAAGATAAATTTATCAGCATTTATCGTTGGTTTTATGCTTTCTTTTGGGGCTTCAATAATTTCACATTGATCTTTTGTAGCATTTAAGGTAAAGCCATCACTAGTTAAAATACGTAATTTAGCACCATTTTCAGATGCTACTTTACCACTTATATTTAATGATTTAATTGTGACATAATTTCCAACAGTAATATTTTCGTTTTTCTTCTTTTTGACGTTAATCTTATCAAGCTTTTCTTCGGCCTTTTTAATATCTTTGTCTTTTAAGAAAGCATTATAAATGTTGCTAATTTCGTTATATTTATCATTTAAGAAAACATCGAATTTATCGATCTTTTGGTTCTTTAATTTATTTTCTTTTTCTTTGATTTCTTTCTCTTTACGCAATAAATCTTCTTTTAATTTCCACAAGCTATCTTGTCTTTGTTTAAGCTTTTCATCTTTAGTCGCAAGATATCTTTCTTTCTCATCTAAGGCATGAAGCTTTTTATCGTCTTCGCTAGCAAATGAATTGTCATAAATTTTCTTAGCGTCAGCTATTAGTTCACTTGGCAAACCAAATTTTTTGCCAATTAAGAAACCATAACTTTTACCACTTACACCAAGTAAAATTTTGAAAGTTGGTGTTACATTTTTCTCATTAAAAATAAAAGAGGCATTTAAAATTTGCTTGTTTGTAAGACCATATTTTTTGAGTAATTCGTAGTGGGATGTAACTAAGCACAAGGCTCTAACTTTTAAGAGTTGTTTGACTATAGCAACGGCTAAAGCCTCGCCTTCTTTAGGATCTGTGCCCGTACAAAGCTCATCAATAACTACTAAATCATTACTAGTTATCGACTGAATAATTACTGAAACATTACTAATATGTGCAGAAAAGGTACTTAAATTGCTTTCTATGGATTGACTATCCCCTATATCGACATATATCTTATCAAAGATACAAATTTCACTATCTATCCCAACTGGAATGGCTAAACCAAGCTTAACCATATAGGCACAAATGGCTATTGTTTTAAGCGCAATAGTTTTTCCACCAGCATTAGGTCCACTTATGATCATAAGTGTTTTATCTTTACCTAAAATATAGTCGTTTGCTACACAAACATTTTTATCTATAAGAGGATGTTTTGCATTGTAGAGTTTGAAATAGTGTTCGTTATTTAAAACTGGAATATTGGCATCGATTTCTTTAGCGTATTTTGCTTTCGAAGAAAGGAAATCAAGCTCGCCAAGTATTTCACTGTTGTTGATTAATTCGTTGCCTGCTTCAACTACTTTTGTTGTTAAAGCGAATAAAATCTTGTTTACTTCATCTCTTTCTTTCAAACGTAGAACCGCTAATTGATTTTCAAGTTCTAAAATCTCTTTTGGTTCAATAAATGTTGTTTGACCACTATCTGAAATATCTTGAACAATTCCATCAATTGAACCCTTATAAGATGAATTAACTGGAATTGCATAATGACCATTTCTTAAAACAAAATTATCACCTGATAATTTATCTTTATACTTAGCAAAAATATTGTTTAACGATGAATGGATATATTTATTTACACTATAAATATTTTTTCTTATATTGCTTAATTCTTTTGAAGCACTATCTTTTACTGTATTTTCAGGAGAAATTGCACTAGAAATTGCATTATAAAGAAGTTCATTAGCCTTTAAAGACATGAACAATTCATTCAAAAAGTTAAGGTCTTCTTTTATTTTTAATGAATATTTTATTACATCAACTGTGGTTTGAATTTCTTGTTTAATGGCGTTTAAAGTTATTTCGTTAAATACATTACCTTTTTTAGCGTACGATATTTCTTCATACATATCAATTTCGCTAAGAATAGGAAAATCATTGTAAATTGATAAAACTTCAATGGTTTCTTTTAACTTATTTAGTTCTTTTGCAATAAATTTGAAATCACTAGATGGTTTTAAGTTTTCTATTTTATCTTTACCTACTTTTGTTTTTGAATATTCTTTTATCTTATCTTTAATCTTTGATATCTCTAATACTTCTTCTATATTTTTCATAAATTAATCTTTTCCTAAAAATTTTAACAATATTTTTTTCGATTATTATCATATTTTTTTACAATTTTAATTAAAATGTTATAATTAATTAAATGATAACAATAAAGGTAACCAAAAATAACCTCGAAAACCTTGAAAAAACCTATTTTAATTATATCGTAGAAAGAAACATCGGATATATTCTTTTTGTTGCTAAAACTGACAAAAATATCATTACTGCCTACGACAATAAAAAGGGTAATAACTTTAAGGTTACAATTCAAGGAGAAAATACGCTTGAACTTGCAGAAAAATGGTCCAATTCTCCTGCTACTTTACCTAAGAAAACCAAGGAATATGCAGTTCCAATTGTTTATTTGGATGTTGATGAACAAATAGGTAGCGATGAAGTTGGAACTGGTGATTTTTTTGGTCCTATTGTCGTTTGTGCTTGCTATGCTAATCACGATACGATGAAAGTCATTGAAGATTATAAAATTACTGATTCTAAAAAGATGTCTGATCAAAAAATTCTTCAAGTCGTTCCTTCAATTCTTAAAAAAGTCCACTTCACTTGCAAAATATTTAGTGATGAGAAATACAACATGGCAATTAAACGTGGCTATAACATGAATCAAATTAAAGCTTTGGCTCATAATTATGTTCTTGATAAATTACATAAACGCTGTCCATACGTTAAAAACATTTATGTTGATCAATTCACACCTGAAACTAAATATTACGAATATTTGAGTTCTCTTTCTCCGGAAAATGTCCAAAAAAATATCGTTTTTAGAGAAAAAGGCGAACTTTGTTTCCCTAGTGTAGCTCTAGCTAGTAATATTGCAAGATATACATTCCTACAATGTATGGATGAATTAGGCAAAAAATATGGCGTAAAAATACCATTAGGTGCTGGTAAAGAGGCTAACGAATTTGCTAAAAAGTTTGTTAAAAAGTTTGGTGCAGAAGAATTTAACAAAATCGTTAAACAAAACTTTAAAAATTATAGCGAAGTCTTAAATGATTCTACTCCACTCGTTTAATGCTCTAATTTAACTAAAACATCTTTAAAATATTGAGGTAAGTCTGTTTCTAAACTTATCTCTTTTTTTAATATTGGGTGATAAAAAGTGAGTTTATAAGCGTGTAGCATTTGTCCTTCGTTATATAAACTACAACTTCCACCATATAATTTATCGCCAACAAGAGGATGATTTATCGATGATAAATGAACTCTAATTTGATGAGTTCGGCCTGTTTCGAGTTTGCATTTAATCAATGTATAATTTGAATAGCGTTTCAAAACTTCAAAATGAGTAACTGCATTTTTCCCGTTTTGATTATCAATCGCCATCTTTAAACGATTGTTTTTATCACGTCCTATTTTACCAATAATTTTGCCATTATCTGTTTGGATAATCCCATCAGTTAATGCGACATATTCTCTATGCATTGAATGGTCTTCGAGCTGCTTCGCAATCTCTTTATGAGTGTAATCATCTTTACAAATTAATAAAAGCCCACTGGTGTCTTTGTCAATTCGATGAACAATCCCAATACGTTCTAATCCATTAACTTTTGATAGTTGTTTTTTAGCATAAATTAAGGCATTAACTAGTGTATCATTATGATGTCCATCTCCTGGATGAACCACTAATCCTTTAGGCTTATTGATAACTAATAAATAATCATCTTCATAAACAATATCTAAATTAAACGCATATGGTAATAAGTCAGTATTAGATTCTTTTTGGACATAATTTACCAAAACTACATCATTTTCTTTTACTTTATATGATGGGGAAATGTACTGATTATTTACTAGAATACTACTATTTTTGATTAAATTGGCAAAATATACGCGAGAATAAGCTGAATCTAAAAGAGTTAAGGCCTTATCAAGCCTTAACCCTTCTAATTTCTTTTCAATAATAAAAGTCTTACTATTCATTAACTTTTGTTTCTTCTTGAGATTCTTTTTTCTCAGTTTCTTCTATCTTTTTAACAGCTTCTTTATGAGTTTTATCTTCTTTTGAAGATTTATATTCATCATAAATTAAGTAAACAAGTAATAATAAAATTCCAACAACTAAACAAGAATCAGCAATGTTAAAAATACCAAATCCTGGAAGCCAAGATTGAACAGAGATAAAATCAACTACTCCTCTATCAAAAAAGAATGTACGGTCGATTAAATTACCGACATCTCCGCCTAAAATTAAAGCGAGACATACTCCAAAGAATGGATTAATTTTCTTATCTTTGTAGATTAAATATCCCACATAGATTAATAATCCAACAGCAACAAGCCAAGATAATAAAACAAAGATAATTCTAATCCAAAGAGCATCATCACCCATTCCAAAAGCAGCACCTTTGTTATAAACAAGTGTGAATTCAATAAAATTAGGAATGAAAGTAACTGGCTCACCTAAAACTAGGCTATTCATCGCAACAACTTTTGTTACTTGATCAATAACAATTGAAGCAATAACAATAGCGAAAAAATAAATGAAGAAAACAAGATACTTTTTAAAGTTTATTTTCTTAATGCTTTCAAGCATCTTGGACATAAATGTGCTCCTTCAACTTCTTTAATTTCGCTTTCGTCAAAATAGTTCCAACATCTATCGCATTTTACGCCTGCGTGTTTTGTGACTTTTGAACAAGTTAATTTACTTTCATTTTCTTTTAAATTTTCATCAAAATTAACTTCACTAACAATGAATAATCTAGCAAGTTCCTCATTTGAGAAGTTTTTAATTTCTTCTTTTAAAGCTTCATCTTTAATATTTAAAGTTAATAAAGATTCTTGTGCACTTCCAATTTCGCCTTTATTTCTAGCATTTTCGAGTGTTTTAAGAGCTTCATCTCTAAATTCTTTGATTAGTTTGTATTTTTCTAATAATTTAGAATCAAAGTTATTGCTCTTTTTAGGATATTCATAGAACATGACGTTATCTTTACTTCTTAATGGGTAATTTTGGTTAACTTCATCCATTGTAAATGGAATAATTGGATTTAATAAACGCATTAAAGTAAAACAACATTCATTTAAAACAGTTTGAACTTGTCTTCTTCTTAAACTGCCTTTTTCTTCGCAATATAAGATATCTTTTGCAATATCTAAATAGAAACTACTTAAATCATCGCTTAAGAATTTTAAGATTTCGCTAGTTCCACTGATGAAATTATATTGATCCATTGAATCGATAACTTTATTTTTGACTTCTTCAAGTCTTGCAAGGATAAATTTATCAACTTCTTCAAATGTATCGACTTTATCTTCTTCTTTGAATGTATCTTCAAGGCTTCCGTTAGATAAATTACCAAGAATAAATCTAAATGTATTTCTAATTTTTCTATATTGATCACTGATTGTTTTTACAATAGTTTCAGAAATTCTAACATCTTGCTGATAATCAGTTAATGCAGCCCATAAACGTAAGACATCCGCACCATAAACACCAATAATCTTTAATGGATCGAGTCCGTTTCCCTTAGATTTTGACATCTTTTCCCAGTGTTCATCCATAACAAAACCATGTGAAACACATTGTTTATATGGTGATTTACCAGTTGTAGCTAGTGAAACGATTAAAGATGAGTTAAACCAACCACGATATTGGTCACTCCCTTCAAGGTATAAATCGGCTGGATATTTTAAATTTCTTTCTTTTAAAACACCAGACCAGCTAGAACCACTATCAAACCAAACATCCATGATATCTTTTTCTTTTTTGAAGATTCCATTTGGTGAATGTTCATTAGTATAACCTTCTGGTAATAATTCTTTTTCAGTTAATTTGTACCAAATATTACTGCCATTTTCTCTAACTAACTTTTCAATATGGTCAAATACTTCTTTTTCAAGAATTGGTGTGCCATCTTCACAATAAATAACAGGAATTGGAACACCCCAAATTCTTTGACGTGAAATACACCAATCAGCACGATCTTTAATCATGTTGACCATTCTATTTTCGCCCCAAGCTGGACTCCACTTAACTTCGTGAATAGCTTTAATTAAATCTTCTCTAATTGGTTCAATTGAACAGAACCATTGTGGAGTCGCTCTAAAAATGACTGGTTTATGTGTTCTCCAATCGTGAGGATAAGAGTGAACAATGTCTTTTTCAGCAAGTAAATGTCCGTTTTCGTTTAAAATTGCTAAGACTTCTTTGTTTGCGTCTTCATAGAATTTTCCAGCAAGACGAGGTCCACAATCTTCCATCATGTAGCCATGTTCATCAACTGGACAATATGGTTTAATACCATATTTTAAACAAACTAAATAGTCATCCATACCATGACCTGGAGCAATATGAACAAGACCAGTACCGCTATCTGCTGTAACGTAATCTCCTAAAATCATTAAAGATTCACGATCGTAGAAAGGATGTTTTAAGACAATGCCTTCTAATTCTGAGCCTTTAATTGTCTTGATTAATTCACATTTTGTTAAGCCAAGTTCTACTTGTAATGTACTAGATAACTCCTGAAGAAATACTAATTTACCACTAGAAGTATCAAAAACGCCATATTCGAAGTCTGGGTTAGCACAAACAGCAAGGTTTGCAGGAAGTGTCCATGGAGTTGTTGTCCAAATCAAAACTTTGGTATCTTGGTCTAATAAACCTTTGCCGTCTTTAACATCAAACTTAACGTAGATTGTATATGATTTAACATCAGCATATTCTATCTCAGCCTCCGCTAAAGCACTTTCACTACTTGGTGACCAATAAACTGGTTTTAATCCTTTATAGATTAATCCCTTTTCAGCCATAACGGCAAAACAATGAATTTCGTTAGCTTCAAATTCAGGTAATAAAGTTAAATATGGATGATCATAATCGCCTAATGCACCAAGACGCTTAATATCACTTTTTTGTTTTTCAACTTGAGTTAAAGCGTATTCTCTACATTTTTCTCTAAATTCGAAAATTGGAGTTGTTTTTCTGTTAACACCACTTTTTGTAACCATATTTTCAATTGGTAAACCATGTGTATCCCAACCAAAAACAAATGGTGTTTTAAAACCAGACATATTTTTGTATCTAACGACGAAATCTTTTAAGACTCTGTTTAACATATGTCCACAATGCATTGCACCATTTGCATATGGTGGACCATCGTGAAGCATAAATTCGAGGTCTTTGCCTTCGTTCATCTTTTCATAAATATGTTCATTTGCCCATTTTTCAACAAGAACAGGTTCTTTTTTAGCAAGATTACCTCTCATTTCGAAATTTGTTTTTGGCATTAATAATGAATTTTTAACTTCCATAACAACTCCTTATAATAAAAAAATCCTTAGAATATCTAAGGACGAATTACCGCGTTACCACCTTAGTTCATCTATTTTAAATAGATGCACTCATAGAAATGTAAAATACTTATAGAAAGTGATACCTTTAAATTTTTATTGTTACCTTTCACCATACGTAACTCGCTAAGAATAAATCAGATTTAAAGACTTGTCTTTCAACTGCTAATATGTTAAATATTTTTGCACTTTTTTTCAATCAATTAAATAAATATTTGTGCTACTTCTTTAAAGGTTTAAAATAATTTTATGGTAAGTAGAACTTTTGAAAAAATTATTGGTTTAATGGAGCTAAAAGGTGTTTCTAAAGAACAATTTTTAACTGATTTAAAAATTGATGAAGAAAAATTTAATGCATGGGCAAATGGCATGCCAATATCTGATGATGAACTTTTAGAAATTGCAAAATATTTAGGTGTTACTTTTGATTTCTTTACCTTTAATGCAGCTAGCGATGAAAAAGGCAAAGCAAAAAGAAAATCAAATTCTAGCGTTATGGATAAAGTAAACGATTTATATGATGAAAAATATGCTGAAAGTAAAGAGAACCAAAGTTTTTCATCGAAGATTTTCGGAAATAGTGATGGATTAAATAACGCACAAAAAACTATTTCAAAAGTAATAACAATTATTACTGTTTTAGTTTTTATTGGTTTATTTATCTATTTCTGTATTCAAATTACAACAACATCTGGCGAAAATAGTTTTATTAATGGTTTCTTAATCGTCTTTGGCATACTTGTTTTAATCATAATTATCACTACTCTTATTAGAGTATTTAAGAAAAAATAAATTAAACCTTCTGAACCTAAAAAGAGGATCATATTGGTCCTCTTTTTTGGATATATAGGAAATGGGTACTATTTTATTTCTTAGAAGCACCTTCAACTGCTTCTGTTTTTTCTTTTAAATCTTCTTTTAAATTCCAAGAAGCAAAATCTTTATCATCAGGTAAAACAAGTCTCCATTCATTAAGTTTATTAATTTTATAGCTTGCTTTAGATGTATTAACTTTTAAGATATGTCCACCCTTTTTAAGATCCTTGGATAAGAAATGGATGTGCCAACCTGGTAAATTCATTCCTTCAACATAGTTTGGACAATATAAACCAATAACAACACCTTTTATATCGTGAAATTCAAATTCTCTTTGATCACAAGCGACTTTATAAAGTGGTTCATATGGTTTTTCTTGTTTGAAACAGCTTCTAACTCTTACGTTGAAAGTTCCTTCCATCTTAATAATATAGAAATAGTTTTTAGATGGTAAAACTTCTTCAAACTTCTTTTTAAAATCTTCTATTGAATCAAAACCAATTTCTTTTTCTTCAACACTTTCATCAAATTTACATGCACAAGCAAATGGAAAAGAATCATTGTCTTTCATTTCAAAAACTTCCCCTGTTGCTCTGCCATTATATGCTTTTCCATTATATATAATAGCTTCGCCATCCAATCCATCATATGTTCCGATTCCAGTATCAACATGTTTTAAAAATTCTTTAACTTTAACACTGCCTTCATAATCTCCCATCATAAGGGCATTTAAAGTTGAAACTTGAAATAATTTATTTTCTTTCATAATTTAATCTCCAAAAGTTATCTAAAACTTTAGTTATTTTCCTTTTCTTTCTCAGTGTTTTGAGAATTATCAGTATTTGTTTCTGCTTTCACTTCTTCTTTATGAGATTTAAAATGGAAAATCTTTTTATAAAAATCATGATTATGGTGATGTGTACGATAATTTCCGTTTTCATCATAAACAGCTGCTAATAATTCTGGATGTGATCTTGAAAATACTCTTTCAGCATCATCATGATTATGTTTGAAGTAAACGTTCATTGTCCATTTTGTAAAGAATGGAGCAAGAATATTTGTAATAAATAGGACAAAAGCAAGAATTGCTGTTGCATTACTTGCCGCATCAGCTCCACTTACACCGTTAAATGTAAATGTTTTAACCATAGCTGGAATTGATAAAGCAACACCAGCTAATGAACAAGAAGCAATTGATGCATATCCTGGTCTTTTAAGAATAAATCTATCAACAAGATAAGGAAGAATCATTGTAACTGCCCAATAAATTACTGTTAAAAGTAAAGCTGCAAGAATAACATCACCTTGGAAAGCATTTACTAAGTCAATTGTTGAACCAAATTGGAAACCTAAAAAAGGAAGAATAATAGCATTTCCGCCTTTAAATACATCTCTAATCTTGTGATCTAAATTACCAAGTAAGACTCCAAGTAAAAATGGAATAAGTAATGAGAAGATTTGTAAAATGCTTTGTGTAAAATCTCCATTTCCACTGCCCATACAACTTAAGAAAATAAATGGTAAGAGTGGCATAGAGAAAATAAGCATAATTGGGAATGTACCTTTATCAGAATCATCACCATATGGTTGAATAATCCCCATATATAAAGCAGCATTTGCTGAAGTTAAACAGCAAGCTAATGTAATTGCATCAATTCCTGCAAATCCACTAACTCCACAACAAACAAATACAACTGCACAAATTATATAAGCAGGAATAAGTCTAGCAAGTATAATCCAGATTCCTCTTTTTCCAACTTCTATAAAATCTCTTCCTGTAATTGTTGTTCCAGTGCAAAACAACATAAGTCCAATAAGAAGCATTTGGCCAGTTGAACCAAATAGATCTTTCATTGGGTTACCAAGATATTCCCATAAAGAAACACCTAAACCACAATGAATACAAATTGTTGTAATAATTGCACTAATTACAAGAGGAACAAACATTGTTCCGGCTGGGATTTTGTTTAAAAAATCCCAGATTTTTACGCCTTTAGATGGCTTTTTTTCTTTTTTTGTAATATCTGCCATAAAAATAAACCTTAAAGATTATGTTCTTTTAAATACTTTTCTCCGAGTTTATTTTGTAAAAGAATTGCATCTTCAAGTTCTTTTACTCTAACATCACCACTTAAATTATGAATTGATTCACCTTTTGCACAACTTGCTACAGCAATTTGATGAACATCATTTTCATCACAACCTATTTCTTTTAAAGTGATTGGTAAACCAACCGAAACCATGAAATCTCTAACTTGGTTATATTCTTCAATAGAAGCATCTTCTAATAAAAGTTGAACTAATGTACCATAAGCAACACAGTTTCCATGCATTGCTGTCTTTTTATTCAAAGATGTAACACCATTATAGAAAGAATGTGAAACACATAATCCACCATTATCAGCACCAACACCACTTAAATATGTATTAGCTTCAATAATTGAATCAAGTTGAGGTGTTACTAAATGATAATTAACAGCTTCTAATGCTTTTGCTCCATCTTTTAAAAGTGTTTCATAACAAAGTTTACATAAAGCCATTGAAGAAAGAGTAATTCCACCATTTTCTAAGGATAATGAATGTGTTTTATAGCAAGCTCTTGCTTCAAAATATGTACCTAAAGCATCGCCCATACCAGCTACTAAAAACTTTGCAGGAGCATTAGCAATAATTCTACTATCAACTAAAACAAAGTCTGGATTGTTTGGATAGAACAAATAAGAATTGAATGAGTGATCATCGTTATAAATAACGCTAAGTCCTGTACAAGGAGCGTCAGTTGCACAAACTGTTGGGATAATAGCAATTCTTTTTCCTTCATAATAAGCTGTTGCTTTTGCTGTATCAATAGCACTACCGCCACCAACTCCAACTACAACATCAATCTTATCTTCTCTAACGATTTTTCTCATTTTTTCAATTTCACCTAAAGATGAAATTCCACCAAAAACTTCATATCTTCTATAAGTTTTGCTGTCTTTGAATGATTTTTCGACTAAATCTTTTGTTTGTTCATAACCTGAATGAGAACAAATAAATAAAAATCTTGTTCCAAAACTTTCACAATTTTCATAAAAATGTTCAAGAGCACCTTCTCCTTGAATGTATTTAAGTGGAGCTCTCATGAGTAATAAATCTTTCATATTTTCCTCCTAAAACTCATTTGAATCACTAAAATTTTAGGATTAATTTTCTTGAAAACAATGTTGCAGAAATATAAAATTTTTCATATAAACTGTGCTGAGAGACTAATTATGAATAACATATACGAAGAGATGTTTAAAATATTTATTAAAGCAAGAAATTTAAATGAAATAATTGAAGGAATATATTCTTTAACTTGTAATCCAATTGCAGTTATAAATAGTGATTTTCAACTAGTGGCTTATTATTCCCCTTTTCTTTTTGAAGATGAAACGCGGAACGAATCAATAAAAATTGGTTATTTAAATTTCGCCACATATAAAAAAATTAGAGAATCTCTTTCTATTGATGAAAACTATAAGATTGTCACTACTTTATCTTCAAATAGAAGATTAATTGCAAACATTAAAGATCAAAATAATAAATTTATAGCATTCTTAATTATTTTAGAAGTTGAAACCAAACTAGAAGATATCTCTAAGGAATTTGTCGACATTCTTTCTAAATTAATCAATAAATATCTCTTAGATCAAACCTTCGTTAAAACAAACGACACATTAAGCACCTTTTTATCTTCACTACTTAATAACACTTTCACCGACAAAACAATCTTTTTACAAAAAATAAAAGACTTTAAAATCGAATTAAAGAAGCCTTATTATCTTTTAATTTTAGATTATAACGAACAATTTAACGAAAGCACAAAAGCTGAGGTTGAAACATTCTTTGCGTCAATATTAGGAAATAATATTGTCACTACTACTTATAAAAATGGCGATTATGTTCTTTTAATCAATAATTCGATTGATGGCCAAACTAATGATAAAATAAACGATTTTCTTTTTAAAATGCGTTTTTATATGATTAAATCAAATCGAATTGTTGATTTATTTTCGCTAAGTAATATCTTTAACGAAGTTTATAAACTATTTCAATTATTAGAAAAAACCATTGAAGAATACATCTTATTTGATGTTGAAAATTATCTTTCTTTCCTCCCGCTTATAAATTATCGTAACGAGGAATTAATCAATTTCATTAATCCAGATATCTATCAAATATTTCTTTATGATCAAGCCAATAAAACAGAGTTTATTGATACAATTTATGTTTATTTACTTACAAATAAATCATTAAACGAATCAGCTAAAAAGCTATACGTACATAAAAACACTATTACATATCGATTAGATAAGATATATGAACTGTTTAAAGTAGAATTCTCCAATTATAACAGAAATATGAATTATATCTTTTCAATCAATATCATCTATTATTTACAAAGAAAAATTAAATCTTCTCAAATTTAAAAAAAACGCCATTTTATGGGCGTTTTCTAACATTTACTTTTAATTTAAACCAATTAATCTTTTAAGAAATCAGGAATAATTGAATCCTCGTCACTTGCTTCTTCTTTTGCAGGATTTGATGAATCTTGATTTTGAGTTTCGTTATTATTTTGATAACTTGTTCGATCAAAAATTGATGGTTTTTTAGGAGCGAATAAAGCACCTTCTAAATCATTTTGTGGTTTTGGTTTAAATACAGAAGTCTCAGAATTTGAGAATTGAACATCTTGAGTAAAATGACTTGCAATAATAGAAAGCATAATATCATCAGAAAGTTCATCATTGATTGAAACTCCAAACTTCAAATCAAGTTGTCCGCCACTATCGCTAATAATCTTATCAACAGTTTCTTGACATTCATAAAGAGAAACTTTATTTCCACATGTAATGTGACAAATTGCTTTTCTAGCACCACGAATTGATTGCTCAATTAATGGACAATTTAAAGCACTAATTGCTGCATCTTCACAACGATTTTCGCCCTTACCACAACCAAATCCAATTAAAGCGATACCACTATCTTTTAAAATATTTCTAACATCAGCAAAATCAAGATTGATAACAGCAGGTCTTAAAATTAAATCAGTAATTGTTCGAACAGATTGAGATAAAACCTTATCTGCTTCACTAAATGCTTTTCCAATTGGTAAATTACCTGAATTTAATAATAATTTATCGTTACTAACAACAATCATGCTATCAACGTTATTTTTTAATTCATTTAAACCATCAACTGAGTAAGCTGTTCTTTTTTGGCCTTCAAAATTGAACGGACGAGTAACAATAGCAATTGTTAAACAACCTTCTTCTTTAGCGAATTTTGAAATAACTGGAGCTGCACCAGTTCCGGTTCCACCACCCATGCCAGCAGCAATAAAAACCATATGAGCACCACGAACGATTTCTTTTATTTCTTTTTCAGTAGCTTCAGCAGCTTCTTTACCAACAGAAGGTTCGCCACCAGCACCTAAACCATTTGTAATGCTTTCACCTAAAATAATTCTATGAGGAGCTTTAGATAGAGAAAGAGCTTGTTTATCAGTGTTTGCAACATAAAATTCGACGTTAGAAATTTCATCGTCAATCATACGATTAACAGCGTTATTTCCAGCGCCACCAACGCCAATTACTACAATTTTGGCAACAGGTTCAAAGTTGTCTAATTCGTCCATCATAATTTAAGCCCTCATAATTCGTCTTTTAATTCATCATATTTTTCTTTTTTAGGTGCACTTCTTCCCAAATTTTCATTAGATTCATCAACACGATTAATTTGTGTAACGTGTTGTTTGTTTTCATCTTCTAAAGTTCCGCGATAAGAACTTGCCATGAAAATAGCACCTAAACAATTTATATATTCAGCATCACGACAACAAATTGTCGGAATTGTTAAAAATTCAACTGGATTTGAAGGTAAAACCTTAAGAATATATTCTTTTAATCCATGTAATTTGGTACCTTCACCAATAAATGCTAATACAATTTTTGAAACTGTATCGTTTTTTGGTGAAAAATTAGATAAAAGATTTTGAAGTGAACCATTAAAGTAATCAATCCAAGTTTTTAAGAATTCTAAAATTACCTTAACTAAATCTTCTTTTGTATATTTCTTATCGATTCCTAATGAATCTTTACCAAAAGCAATTGGTGGATTGTAACTGGCTTGACGTGTATCAATTCCATAAATATTAATAAGTTTTTCGGCTTCTGCTTTTTCAATATGGAATTCATTAGCCACTTTGTTAATTAAATCATCAAAACCTAAAGAAAAGAAATTTGAAGCAAAAACAACATTATCGCCAACAAAACTTAATGAAGTTGTACGATCTGAGAAGTCAATTAAGACATATGTTTGTGCTTTAAATTTCGTTTCGTGCAATAAATAAGAAACACCAATTGGTGCGATAACTTCTCTTTTAACCTTAATTTGAGCATTATTACAAGCCTTCATGATGTCATTAACCATCTTTTTTGGCAATGTATAAACGTTTGCATCAATTGTGATAGTTTGAGAAACCTCGTTTAAAGGTGGAACTAAATATTCCTCGTTGTTATCAATAATAAAACGATTTGGAATAATATCAATCAATTCATCGTTTATATTAGGCAATTTTTCTTTTTTAATTAAAGAAAGTGCGTTGTTTATATCGATACGATCAATTTTAGATACGGTACTTACAGTATTTGTTGACTTAATCGATTGATAAACTTGTAAACCATAAGCAGGTAAAACCAAAACTACTTCGTTAATATTGATATTCATCTTAACGTTTTTAGTTGTAGCTTCGATGCTTTTAATTTTTGTTAAATCACCTGACAATGATCCAATATCTAAAATATCACCATCTTTAAATGGTACACTTAATGGTCGTTTTACTTTATACAAAATATCCACTTTGTTATCTAAAGTGTAACCGATGACTAATTTATAATAACGATTGGATATTTCCAAAGCCGCGATTTGCTTGACCATACAATAAAATTATAATCTCCTATAAAAAAAGATACAACTGAAAAACAAATAGATTTCTAGTAGGTTTTCAGTAGATAATTAGTAGATTTCTAGTATCTTTTTTTTTGCTTATTAAAATTCTAATAGTTCGCTCTTATATAAATTTGCCTCTGCTTTTTGTTCTGTTTTTTCTTCGTTATGGTTAACCTCGTTAGCTCTAATACTTGCTGCAATTGAAACAGGTACTGCTACTAAAACAGAAGCCCCGACAAATATTGAAAAACAAATACCTACTTTTTTGAAATAGAAATATACTGCTTTGTGATGATATTTAACTAATTTATCTTTCATAATTATTTACCCCCGTGTAGGCATATTACTTAATTTTTTCTAGTATTCTAAGTTTTGCACTCTTACTCCTATGATTGCCTCTCACCTCTTCTTCACTAGGAGTGATGACTTTACGATTAACAACCTGATAGTCAGGTGTTTTTATATCTTTAGGATTTATATAATCGTTAATTCTATTCCCTTCAATAACGCTATATTTTTTAAAGATATTTTTAACAATTCGATCTTCTAAACTTTGGAATGTAATGACTACGATTCTTCCGTTAATATTTAATCTTTTGATGGCTCCTTCTAGAGCTTCTTCTAAAGCATTTAATTCATCGTTTACTTCGATTCTTAATGCTTGGAAGATTTGCTTTGCTGGGTGACCGACTTTCTCCAGCTCCTTCTTAGGTTTGCTTGCCTTAATTATGTCGACTAGTTCTAATGTTGTTTCAATTAGTTTTGTCTCTCTTCTTTTGCAAATGTTTTTTGCTATTTGATATGAATATTTATCTTCACCATATTCTTTAAATACTCTTAACAATTCATCGAAAGAATAGTTATTAACAATATCTTTTGCGGTTAATGATGAGTTTTGATTCATCCTCATATCTAGAGGAGCATCATATCTATATGAGAAACCACGATAGTCTTCATCAAATTGTGGCGAGGAAACACCTAAATCGAATAATACTCCATCTACTTTTGAAATATTGATTTGATTTAGGTCTTTCTCAATGTTTCTGAAATTATCATTAATAATTTGGAAATTATTACTAATTGATGAAAGCTTTTCTTTAGAGTAAGCGATTGCTTCCAGATCTTGATCGAAGCATATCAAGCATCCTTCATTATTTAATTTTTTTAAGATTTCTGAAGAGTGACCAGCTCTACCCAATGTCATATCAACGTAGATACCATCACTTTTGATGTTCAACCCAGCAATTGCTTCGTTTAACAAGACTGGAATGTGTAAATCATTTTTCATCGCTTACTAGGAGGGATTCAGCATCTAATTCAAAATCTTTGTCGCATTTCTCTTTGTAAGAGTTCCAGCTATTAAGATCCCAAATTTCAATATGGTCAAATTGTCCTAAGATAACGACTTTGGAGCCAATTGAATATTCCTTAAGTGTTTTTGTTGGAATAAGCATTCTTCCTTGGCGGTCGATACTTAGTTCGATAACAGAAGCAAGAACCATTCTGGAATAGTTACGTGCTTTGCTAAGTTCTTGTGGGAGAGATTGGATTCTAGTTACATATTTTTTGAAGTCTTCTTCTTTGTAGAGTGATAAACAGTTTTCGAAGCCTCTAATCAAATACAACTTAGAACCGACTGCTTCTCTCATTTTTGATGGGATTACTACACGACCTTTCTCATCTATGTTGTACTCGTAACTTCCGAAAAACATATCTTCCACTTTCTTCCACTTTCTACCACTGATTATATTTTATAAGCATTATTCTTTATTATCAACAAAAAATTTAAGAATTTTCAAAAATTTTTGCGTAACTAAAAAATGCGATAAATATCGTATATTTTTTAATTTATTCCTTAAAAGTGTAACAAAGTGGCACAGTGTGGTAGGAAAAATATTTTTATGAGTATCTGAGTTACAAAATTGTCTCAAATTTATACCAAACCCGAAGATTGTGGTTTAAAGTGGAAGACTGAAAAAAGAATGCAAACCCACTGCTAAAAACCGAATTCGAATTTCAATCTTTTAAATTCAAGCGATTAAATAATTCAAAATTTTGGCTTTATTTGAAGCTTTCCCTTTAAACTTACGAAAAATCAGGATAAATTTTAAAGTAACTACTAATTATCTACTAATTTTAACTACAAAGTGAAAAAAATAATAAAAAAGTTGTATAGCAGCAAAAGTTCAAAATTTCATTGAATTTATTCATAAAAAAAGCAGGTTTCCCTGCTTTTTTGACTTCACTGCTTTTTTATAAATCTAAGTCTTTTAATTTGTCGAAAGGCGAATAATTAGAACCATCATTTTCATCAATTTCATCTTCACTGATTACTCTATAATTTTTACCTTGAGGATATTCTTCTCCATCTTTATGTAAAATAAGAGGAATTGAAGTAATAATTAATGAATATATCTCTTGATCTAAATCAATGTATCCTTCTTTGATGTAGAAAACATCTTCACTGTCCATTTCTTCTTCATCAGTATAGTAAAGTGTTTCATTAATATCTAAAGGATAATCAAATTCTTCGCCACTTAATGTTGAAATAACAGTTAAAATCGCATGGATATCGTATTTTACAATAATTACTGAGTCAGCTTTTTCAATTTCAACAACGCCTTCTACAGATTTATAAGATTTAATTGTAGGAATATTTTTAGCTGAATTATAGTAATTTAAATCTCCAACATAATCTATTTTTTCAAGAGATTTAACTTTTCCAAAATCTATTCTCATTATTGTCTTAACTCCGCATTAAGTTTATTTTTAATTGCTTCTCTAACCTTTGTATCGACTTCGTTAATTTCACTTTCTTTTAATGTGTGATCATCAGAACAAAGCTTAATTTTTAAAGCAATACTTCTATGTCCTTCAGCAATCTTATCACCTTTATAAATATCAAAAATCTCTAAATCTTTGATTAAATTTGAACACTTTTTAATTTCTTTCTTTATATCAGAATAGAGTATTTCATTTTTGATAATAAATGCATAATCTCTACTAACAACAGGGTATTTTGAAATATACACAAATTTATTGTTTGGAGTTCTTGTGTTGAATAATACTGATAGGTTAATTTCCATTACAGTTGCAAAAGTTTTATCAAGTGAGAACTCCTTTTTGACAAGTGGGTGCAAGTCGCCTAAAACAGCGCATAACTTGTTATCAATAAAGATTTTTGCACTTCTATTTGGATGGAACTCTTCTCCTTCAGAAATTCTTTCAATCTTAACTCTAGAAGGTGAGATATTAAACATTTTAGCAATGCTATCCCATAAACCTTTAGCATTAAAGTAACTTACAGGAAGACCAATCATCTTATCTTGTTGATATTCTTTACCAATAAAAGCAACAGCTAAATGAACTTCGTTAACTTTTTTAGTTTGAATAGGTGAAATTTCAAAGATTTTAAAATCTTCGTTTTGATGGTTAATATTGTATTCAGCACATCTTAATAATGAAGTTAATAAATTCTTTCTAACAAATTTATGATCTTCAGTTAATGGATTTTTAATGACATATCCATCAGTTTTATTGAAATAGTTAAATTTATTGTCATCTTTTTCGTTTGTAAGAACGTATGTTAACACTTCATCAAATCCATTAGAAAGCAAATAATCTTCAACTATTCTTTCTTTTCTTTCACTATCTTTTAGTCCACCAACTGTTGTTTCCATATAAGGTAAAGCACTTGTAACTGAATCAAATCCGTTATATCTAACGATTTCTTCACTTAAATCAGCTTTACCATCAACATCAATTCTATATGCAGGCACTGTTACGACAAATTCAGAATCATTTACTTCTTTTGGTTTAAAATTCAATAAAGATAATGTTTTTAAAATAGTATTTTTTTCAAAATTGCTACCTAAACGCTTATTGATGTAATCATAAGAACAAGTTATCTTTTTAAGTTCGTGATTAATTGTATCATAAGCGACAATTTTGCTACTTTCTTTATAACCTGCAAGTTCTTTAACATAATGAGCTGCAAGGTTAATAACAAATTCACTTTGATGAGGATTTATTTCTTTAATATATCTTTGCGAAGAATCACTCATTAAACCTAATCTACTAGTTGTATGTCTAATAGCTGCATGATTAAAATTAGCCACTTCAATAACTATATTTTTAGTGTTTTTATCAACTTCAACTGATTTAAGTCCCATAACTCCACCAATACATGCTGGTTTATTATTAGATGAAACAACTAAATCACCGTTAATTAAATGATAAGTTTTATCATCAAGTGCCACTACATCTTCTACAAAGTTGTCTTTAACAATAAGTTCAGTTTTTTCGAGCTTATCTAAGTCATACATATGTAATGGTTGACCAGTTAAAAGCATTACATAGTTACCAACATCAACGATATTATCAATTGATCTAATTCCTTGTGAACGTAAAACTTCTTTTAACCATTTTGGTGAATCTTTTACTTCAATTCCTTTGATAACTTTAGCGTAAAATGATGGACAATTAGGAGTTTCACTACCTACTTTAAAATCACTTGCAAAATTTCCTTCATCTTTAAACTCAGGAATTGTCACTTTTCTATCAAATAATGCACCAATTTCTCTTGCAACATTAAACAAAGCAAAACAATCACTTCTATTAGCAAGTAAATTTAAATCTAAAACGACATCATCAAGTCCAAGATAAGACAAAACTTCTTTTGAACCAACTGGTGCGTCGTTTGGCAATTTTTCAATTCCAGCAATTTGTTCTGGCTTTAAAAATTTAGGATCAACACCAAGTTCATTTAGCGCGCAGAGCATTCCATTACTTTCTTGACCTCTAATTTCACCTTTTTTAATTTCGCCCTTTGGTAATTTTGCTCCTGGGAGAGCAACAATAACTTTTAAACCAACTCTAACATTTGGTGCTCCACAAACAATATCAACAATTTCATCGCCGATATTTACTTTACAGCAATGCAAATGATCACTATTTGGATGAGGAATGCATGTAACAACTTCACCAATTACTAAATTAGTAGCTTCACTCATCTTTTTAATTTGTTCAACTTCGATACCACTAAAAGTTAATTTTTGAGCGATTTCTTCAGCTTTTAAGCCACTAATATCAACATATTTAGCAATTTCTTTTAAACTTACTAACATAAATTAATCCTCATCTTTCTTATTGAATTCTTCAATAAATCTAACGTCACTTTGGTAGAATCTTCTAATATCATCAATTCCATAGCGTAGCATTGCAACTCTTTCAATACCAATACCAAAAGCATAACCGCTATAAACTTCTGGATCATATCCACTCATTTTTAAAACATTAGGATGAACCATACCAGCACCTAAAATTTCAATCCATCCACTGCCTTTACAAACCGAGCAACCTTTTCCTTTACAGTTAAAGCAAGAAACATCAACTTCAACACTTGGTTCTGTAAATGGGAAATAGGAACTTCTAAATCTAATTTTTGAATCTTTAGAGAACATCTTTTTAGCGAAAAGTTCAAGTGTTGCTTTAAGATTACCTAAATTGATGTTTTTATCGATAACTAAACCTTCAACTTGAGCAAATTGATGTGAATGAGTCATATCATCATCATCTCTTCTAAAAGTTTTGCCAGGACAAATAATTTTAATAGGTTTGCCATTAGCATGTTCCATTACATGAGCTTGAACACTAGACGTGTGACTTCTTAAAAGCAAGTTATCATCAATATAAAGTGTATCTTGCATATCTCTTGCTGGGTGATCCTTTGGGATATTTAAAAGCTCAAAAACGTATTTATCAGTATCAACTTCTGGTCCGTTTTCAACGGTATAACCCATTCCAACAAAGATATCTTCAATTTCTCTTTTAACTTTATAAAACGGATTCATTACACCAACGTTATAATTTTTACCAGGTAAAGTGATATCAATTGATTCAGCATGTAATTTTTCATTTAAAGCTGCTTTTTGGAATTCAGCAAGTTTCTCACTTAATGCTGTTTCAATTTTTCTTCTTGCAAAATTATAAGCTTCACCAAAAGCTTTTTTATCATCAGCTTCTCTAATCTTGTTCATTAATGCTGAGAATTCACCTTTTTTAGAAAGATATTTGTTTCTAATATCAGTAAGATCATCCATAATCTTGGCTTGAATAATAAGGACTAAAATCTTTTTTTCAATCTCAGAGAATAAATTTTCATATTTATTTTCCATATATAACCTCCTAAAAAAACAAAAAAGAATTAGGTTTAGGAACGCGATTAACGTGGTACCATCCTAATTCTTTATAAATATAAAGCACTTAATTTTAGTTATATCGTCAACTTAAACGGATTCATCAAATCAGCTCCAAGGCGAATTCATTAATCATTATTAAGAGTGTTTTCACTTTATCACTCCTCCCTAATTAATAAGTGGATTAATTACTACTCCTTATCAACGCCTCTAAATAATATCACTTTTAACTTATTTCTTCATCAAGAATTACTACCTTGTCCAGTTAAAGATGAAATTGGATTTTCTAATGTATAAACTGCAAGAGCAAGGTAATCATTACTTCCTGTATCTTCGGCATTACCAGCATAAATTGCATTATTTGAATTAGAAGAATCAACATTAACATAAAGTGTTACTGTTTCATTACTTAAAGTTCCATCTTCGTTATAGAAATTAACTTTGTAAATAACGAAATTGTATTTTGTTAATGGGTTAGTGTTATCAGGATCTGGAACTGATGGAGTAAATCCAACAGCAAATTCAAATCTTCTTAACTCAATTTCATCATTTTCATTCATAAAGAAGAGATATTTATCACCATTTTCTCTAGTGATATGTCTATAAGCATGGAAACTATCTTCAGTAGCTTGTTCTGGCCAAATATCGGCAAAATCTTCTTTTGAAACATTAACCATTCCTTGAGGTGTGAAAAGTTCAAAAGTATTAGGGTTATTTGTTACATCTTTATCGCCTTTTCTCATAACAAACTTGAATCTTTGACCTTGATAAGAATATCTATCTTTTAAAACACCAAATGAATAGTCAGCAAGTTCATTGTAAGTTAAGGCATAGCTACTTCCATCAACTGAACTTAACCGGTTTCCATGAATATTAAAGTAATATTTTGTTGGTTCACCTGCACTAGTTTCTAAAGCACCATTTGCTAAAGTTTCGCCAATTAAACCAGTCCTTTCCCATCTAGAAAGTGAATTAATAAAGACATAACCGGTATTATCAGCACCTTTTATAGTAGTTTTACTACCTTCAACTAATTTTTGATCAGTATCTAATTTAGTGAATGAATCACCAGTAAAGGCATAATTTTCGTTATTTTCTGAAACAATATGAGTTGATGAATCATAACTTACTTCACTTGTATAAGTATCTCCACTTAATAAAGCGAAGTAATTATTTGAATTCACTTCCTTTAAAACTCTGTAACTATCAAAGCTTTCAACTTTTACCCAGCTATTATCATTAGATAAATCTTTTCTAACATATAAAGCATTATCTTCACTACCAACAAAGATAGGTTGAATATCTTTAGAAGGTGAGTCTGATAAAATGTTTCCAGGAATTAAAGGTGAATTTGCACTTGTTTTAATGTAAAGTTCTCTATCTTCGCCTTCGCCTCTAGAATAAATACCGTTTTCAGCATGAGAAATTCTTTCCCATTTATTTTCTGTTGTATTTAAAACAAATTCAGCAGTTTGATCATCATTAACAAAGGAAGTTAAAGTTGAATTAGATGAAGAAACACCAGTTGAGTAATTATTCTCTAATCCACTTTCAGTTGTATCAACGTTATTTGCAATCCATTCTCCATTGTCATAACTTGCTAAAGTTGATAAGTCATTTCCAAATAATGTTCCTTTATTGAAACTATCTTCATAAAGATAATAAATTGGAACTTGGCTTTTAAAAGCAAGTTTAGTGAATCTATCACGATTTTCACCTAAAACAACTCTTAAATTTTTAACAGATGATTGAATTGATAAAGTTTCACCAGGAACCATTTCACTAACATTTGTTGAATAATTTAATAGACCTTTATTTGCTCCTTTAATTAAATTTTCTAAATTTGTAAAAGCATTTTCATCATTTGCTTTTATATCACCAAGTAGCCAGGTATTAGTAGCATTTTCTTGAACATTTATTGAATTTAGCAATGTGAAATTGCCAGTATCTTTTGCATAAATCTTACCATTTGTATTTAGAGTAAGATTAGAAACAGCAAGACTTCCACTTTCACATCTTAAATAAGTATTTAAATTTACATCATTTAAATTTACATTAAAATCACTATTTGCAAGATTAAATCCATTTGTACTAGCTTTAAAAACTTCATTGCTATCTTCGCTAACACTACTTGTATCTTCAATAGTTAATAAACTTACATCATTAATTGAAACTTTTGAGCCAGTTCCAGATAGACTATTGGAATTTAAAATTAATGTTCCGCTTTCTAAATTAAATAAGCTGTTTGTTGTTTTGCCAATATATTCAAAACTATTTTCGTTGACATAAGTTTGTGAAGCATAGTCAATATTAGCAATTAATGTTGCGCCACTATTAAAACTCGTTTTAACTTTAAGTGAATTGAATTTGTATGTATCAAAAAGGTTTACACCATTTTCAGCTCTATTTTGAACATCAGAGAAATTAGAATAATTTGTAATTGTTAAGTTTGTAGTTAATTTACCACCATTATCGACAAGAATTTCGCCTTGTTTCTCACTTGAATCATAAATTAAACCGTTTCCTTCAATAGTTCCACCATCTTTAACGGTAATTTTGTGCCCATTCAAGTCAATAGCACTAAATGAACCAACAATATCACCACTTCCAACTGTGGTTGTTCCTACTTCAGCGCCAACAATTAAAGTTCCTTCAACCACTAAATCTTGATTAAGTTTTAGAGTTAATATTGCATCACTTGCGTTAACTTCGTTTCCTGGATTAGATAAGTTTGAACTTGAAACAACATTTCTTGCTTCACCAGTTGATAAGGAATATTCAAAATATGGCAAATATAGTTTTTTACCTTTTGCGATGGTTGAAACATCACTAGAAATAATAAATTTATTCTTTTCTTGATCAGTATTTAAAACCATTTGGTAGAATGGATTAACTGTATCATAAGTAGCCAAAGTATCACTTAATTTTTCAAATTTAGAAGTATCTAAATCATCATGATAAATTTTAATAGCTTTATTTCTTTCGTTATTATCAGCAAAATTAATTGTAGAATATGGGAAAGTTTGAATATTTAAATTATCATAATCTTCAAAATAAATGTTATCGATAGTTGAATTTCCAAATGAAGTTGTAATATCGAGTTCAAGTGGATTATCACTATTTTCATCTAAAATAATAGTTGCATCACCAAGATCGACTGTTTCAAAACTTGTCTCAGTTATAACTCCATCTTTTTCTCTATAAGTTTTTGGAATATAAACATTTTCTAAATCAAGATTTGAAAAAGCATTAAATTGAATGCTTTCCAAAGTTGAAGGAAGATAAATATTCTTTAAATTTGATTTGCTTGCACCAGTTTCAGTGTCTCTTTCGCCATAAAAAGCATAGAAACCAATAGTTTTGATCCCTTCACCAATACGAATAGTTTCAACATCATAAATTGAAGGATCAAATTCTGCCGCTCCAATTTCTGGAAGATAATGTGATAAAAGAGTTGGAACAAAAGAAATTGGACCAACAACTACTTCTCTAGCTGTATCAAAATCAGAGTAATGAGTTCCAGAAATTGTAATTTCCGTAGGCATATTTTGATCTAGAGGTATACCAACTGAACGGCGGTATGTATTTTTTAAAGCCTTTGAAAGACCTAAAAATTCATTTATATTTTGAATGTCTTCTTGATTTAAAAGCGAATCAATAATCGAATACAAATCATTTCTTAAAAATGCTAAATCTTTACCTTCAAAATTTAATAAATCCCCAGTAAATTCTTCAGCCCCTTCGATTGATAAAGAAAAATCACTAATGTAGAAGAAATTTGGATCGTATGCTTTTGCGTTAGAAACATCTTCAATAGTTCCACCATCTTTAACCATAGAATATGTTTTGACAGCTTCTTTTCCAAAATTATCTTCATGAAGGACGAAAGGTAAATTATCAAATAATTTTTCAATTTGGAAAGAAATATTGCCACTTTCATCTTGACCGATGTATTCACCAAAAGTAAAGCTATCTGGTTGACCATCATCGTCAGTATCATCAAAAGTCATTGGAATATTTCCAAAATCAACAAAGTATTTATTAGGATTTTCACTAAATGAGAAATTTGAGAAATTTAATTGTCCAAGATATTCAACTTCTGTTTCACTACGGACTAAAACGCCCTTAAATGTTTCGACATCAAAATAAAAAAGAGGATCTTTGGTTAATTCTTGATTCTCTGGTTTTGCATAAAATGCTTTATAGGCGTTTAATGCTCTATCTTTCCATTCTTGGTTTGGGTCTTTAGTGTATTGGCAACTTGATAAGAGAAGAGCTAACCCAACAGCACTTAAAGATAAAATTCCTGCTTTTGTTCTCATCCTAATCCTTCTTTCTGTAAGGTGAAGCTTGATACATTATAATGCCTCCAGCTACCCCCACATTTAAGCTATCTATATCCTGAATTTCAATCTTGATTTTTAAATCGCTTTTAACTTGAATATCTTTAGATATTCCTTTTCCTTCATTACCTAAAATTATCGCATAGTTTTGCTCTTTTTTAAAGATTGTTTTAGAAAGGAAGACAGAATCACTATCTAAAGATGTACTAACTAACTTGTAGCCCTTATTTTTTAAGGAAAATAAATAGTCTTTATCGCCAGAAATAACATTTAATTTAAAAATACTTCCTTGTGAGGATTGAATCACTTTAAATGAGTATTTAAAAGCACAGCCACTTGAAAGAATAACGTCTTTAAAACCAAAAGCTAATGCTGTTCTTAAAATTGTTCCAACATTACCTGGATCTTGAACATCATCAAGATATAAAACACGTGAAGAAGTAACTTCTTTTTCTTCAAAATAATTTGCCACTCCAATCACTTCTGTTGTTGATTTATTTTGCGATATTTTGTTCATCAACATTTCGTTAATCACGTAAACTTTGTTGTATAAGTATTTGTCTTTGAATGATGGCAAACATAAAATGTATTCTATATTATCTTTTCCCATCTCAACTAAATGATTTCCTTCTAGTAAAAATCGCCTTTCTTCTTTAGAAAAGGCATTATTTTGAAGTTTTTTAACGTATTTTATAATTTCATTGTCTTTACTTTTAATCTCATTAATCATTTGTAAATTCTCTTATTAATTTTTTTAATTCTTGCATCATAATCAGGCATGTATCTATATACAACATTGTAGAAGTTTCTTGAATGATTAAACTCAAAATGATGAGCCAATTCATGGACTACTACAGCATCAATTAATTCTGGAGAATAATGTATCAATAAATCAGCAAAAGTTATTGCATGAGTTCTTCTTGAATTAACTCCAAAATTTGATCTTTTATTGCGAACCTTTACAGTATATGGATTAGTTATATTCATAACTTTTTCATAATATCTCACTCTTTCTCCAAGATATTTCTGAAAATATGGAGCAACTTTTTCATAAAAATTAACTAAGTTAATAAAAAGAAAATTTTTATTAAATACTTTAACAAATCCATCGTTGAATAATTGATATTCGCCTAAAATGTGTATGCCTTTATTGGTACAAGCTTTAGCTTTTGCTTTATCTCTTTCTAGCAAAATCTTTGCGTGAACTATTAATCCACCTCTAATGGTTAATTTAGAAGCATAATTAGGTGCAGAAATATAAAAAGCTCCATCTTTGAAAGAATAAGTAATCTTTGAACTTTTATAGCCTTTATATCTTATATAAACACTATACTTCTTTCCTTCAACTTCATAATAACAAAATAAAGAATACTTCTGCATACTTACAATTATCAAACAACCTGGTTTAAATGTGTATAAAAATGTTAAAAATAATCGCAAAAAATCAATCTTACAATAGAATCAGTAAGAAATTGAAAGTATAATAATAAGGTTATTGAAAGGAGAACGTAATTATGGAAACAATTATTGTAAGTGCATGTCTATTAGGAGAAAACACCAAATATAATGGTGGAAATAATTACGATCCACGAATCGAAAAATTAAAAGAAAAATATAATATCGTTCCAATTTGTCCTGAATCTTTTGGTGGACTTAAAATTCCAAGGGAACCAAGTGAAATTCGTGGCTCTTTTGTTGTTTCAAAAAACGGAAAAGATGTTACAAACTACTTTAACGAAGGTGCTCATAAAGTCATCAATATTGTTAACTTTATGCACGTTAAAAAAGCCGTTTTAATGGATAGATCTCCAAGTTGTGGAGTAAATAAAATATATAATGGCAAATTCAATAAAATCTTAATTAATGGACAAGGCTATACTGCACATCTATTAAAAGAAAAAGGTGTTGAATTATATACAATTGACGATATAGATAAACTTTTATAATGACTAAATCATGTATTATTATTTTAAAAATATCTTTTATTGCTTTATTTAGCTCACTCATTTTTGTTTGTGCAGCTTTTTTAGCAATACCTTATGCCGGTGGAGCAGGTTATTTTAATTTTTCTGATATTTTAATATTGTTTTTTTCTGCTTACTTGGGTCCTGAAGTTGGATTTATTGCTGGAATAATTGGTCATCAATGAGTGATTTATATGCTGGATTTGCGAATTGTATTCCTTTTACAATTGTTGCAAAAGGCTTAGAAGCAATAGCATTTTCATTAATTTTCTTTATTTTCAGAAAACATAAATATTTAAAATATATTTCTTTTATTATTGCTCCATTTTTTATGGTTGCAAGTTATATTCCATATTATCTTTTATATGATAATGGTGCTGGAATAATGGCTTTAATATCATCTTGTTATGACTTACTTCAAGGAGCAATATCTAGTGTTGGAGCAATCTTCTTATATAGTGTATTTATTAAAGTTAAATTACCTTTTGCTCAATTTAATATATTGAATCACAAAGATAAAAGTATTAAGAAATAAATAAAAAAGCCACGCTAATGCGTGGACTTTTTATTTATTTAAAAGTTTAAAGAATTACTAATTAATAAGTTGTATTAGTAATGTCTTGTGAACCATCCTCTTCTTTTTCAATATATATAAACCCATTATTGCAAGTTGGAAAACCATATCCAAAGTTATTAGATGGTAAGCAAATAAATACAGATTTTTTATTTTGTTCGTTTGAATAGTTATACATAATTTTTTTACCTCCTATAGATATTTAATTTCATTTGATAGTGTATTTTTTTAATTAAAATGTTTCGTTAATAATTGTTTGCTCATCACTTTCTTCGTTTTGAATATAAACAAACCCACAATTACCTGTTGGATACCCATATCCAAAGTTAGTTGATGGCAAGCAGATAAATGTACTTTCCCTTTCGTTTTTGTAATCGTAATTTGACATAATTTAACCTCCCCATCGACAATAATTTTACGGTAAACTCGTATATTTTCAACGCTTTTTGAGGCGAAAAAGTTCTTATGAAATCGCTTTCATTTGTTTTTGTAGGTTAAAAAAGTACGATAATTATCGTACTTTTTCATAATTCATGAAAATTTTTATGAAAGTGTTTACATTAATTAGGCTTTTTGTTTTAAAACAAGGGATTCTGCGCTAGTTAAAGTGAAATTATCTAGCGAACTTTCATTATTCTTAGTGTCTAATATAACTTCATAATCGCTTAAATCTGATAAAGAATAAGACTCAATTGCTGGACTTAAATGAACAATACGATAAGAATCATTTTTACCTTTTATTGTATAGTCAAGCACTCCACTCTTTGTATCGTTAAAAGTAACATTAGATTTAATTTCTTCGTTCGTTGTAAAATGCAATACATCGGTGGAATTTTTAAAATTAATTAAATCACGATAGTTTTGATATAAATCGCTAAATGTAATCAATCTGGAATAATCTAACTCATTAACTTTATAGCCTGACGCATAAGAATTTCCGTCACCGCCTTTAGTTCTAAGCATTTCTTCACCAGCTAACATAAACGATGTGCCTTGAGAAGTAAAAATGATAGAGTTTGCTAATGTTGCCATTTCTGCAATTTTATCATCAGAAGGTACATTGCTTGTGTCACCATTAACTGTATAAGCCGCTTTAATCCTGTCATATAAAGTGTAATTATCATGACAAGTTACATAATTTGTTGCTTTTAGTGGATCAACGCAAGTTGTACCTGTATAACCTAAAATACCATTTTTTAAGTTTGTTTCATCAACAGCACTAACAATATTCATATTTGTTGCCCAACCCTTTTCATCAAGCGCGGCTAAACCACCTCTAATTAAAGAATCTCTAATCTTATCGTTAAAGGCACCATACCCATCAAATGAGTTAATATTAGTTTGTGATGATTGGAGATTGCCTGCAAGAGTCGAAGTTCCACCAGTCCATGGTTCACCATGTACAAAAATGTTTTCATCAACTTTTGTCTTTAAATTGTTGGTTACTTCTTTCATTGTTGTTAAATCATGTAAACCCATAAGATCAAATCTAAAGCCGCCTAAATGATATTCTTTTGCCCAAAATTCTGTAGAATCTTTAATGAATTTTCTGACCATGGCATTTTCACTAGCTACTTCATTTCCACAGCCACTTCCATTAGAATATTTCCCATCTGCAGTGTATCTAAAATAGTATTGAGGGAATAATACGTCAAAATTAGATCCTTCAGCTGCATTAACATGATTGTAAACAACATCCATAATAATAATTATTCCGGCATCGTTATATGCTTTAACAAGTTTTTTAAATTCTTTAATTTTTTGATAACCATCAAATGGATTAGAAGAATATATACCATCAAGGGAATTGTAATTTAAAGGATTATAACCCCGGTTAAAAGCATCATCATCAGTTGCAAGTTCGTCATTTGCTTGGTCAAATATTGGTAATAATTGAATGGCGTTAACACCTAATTCTTTGATATGATCAAAACCGGTTTTAACAGTCACATTATCTTTTGTATAAGTTGTTCCTGTTTCAAACATTCCTGCAAATTTCTTGGCGTTTACACTATTGCCTTCCCAAGTTTCACTACTTGTTACATCAGCAATATGAGTTTCATAAATTGAAAGTTCAGTACGTTTATATGGATAAGTTTTTGACTCGTCCCATCCTTCTGGATTTGTTTTAGAAAAATCAACAATCATTCCCCTTAAACCATTAACTCCAGTTGATTTAGCATACGGATCAACAACTTCTTTTTCTTTATATTTAGAATTAGTAACTACATAAGTATAGTATTTTCCGGCTAAATCGCCTGATACTTCATATGAAAATACGCCCTTTTCACCTTTAATCATTTCATATTTTTCGAATTTATCGCTACCTTTAGCTTGATCAACGCTTGTTGGTGTTCCGTTTTCGTAAATTCGGAGTTCAATTTTTTCACTTAATGGAGACCAAACTTTAAAAACTGTTTTCACATTTGTATAAATCGCACCTAATTCTCCGTCGTAAAAATATAAATCATTAAATTTTTCACTAGAGAAAAGACCCAGCAAAGATACTGTAAGTTTTAAAGTTGTCCCGCTTTCCTTAAACTTAACTTCAGCAGTATATGTCGCATCTAAATCCGGAAATTCTGTTAAATCAAAGAAAACTATATTTGAATTTACATTATTTTTAGTTTGAAAAACCTCATCGCCCTTATAGATTGTGCAACTATCCATATCGTTAGTAGTCTCGACTTTTAATCTAGTTGCTGACAAAAATGATGCATTTTTAATAGCATCTGCATAATGTAAATCAGGATTATCAAAAAGCATATCTTCGCTATCACTAATAAATATATTGTAATAGCCATTTTCATCAGCCTCAAAACCGCTAAAGTCGAGCATCATATCAGAAGATTGACCATCCCATGAGTCAACTTTTCTGGTTATAATGCCTAATCCATTTGTTAGAACATTTTCACTAAAATTTGAAAGAGGAATAAAACATGCGCCGCCAAAATCATCAGTAGTTGAAAAATTATAAATTTGGCCTTCTCCGCCGTTATTTTCCCAAACCCATAAACACCAATCTGTATAGTTTTTATCTTTTCTACTATATCTTAAGGCAACACCTTTTTCTCCGCTTGGTAATTCGGGTCCGACTGCTAATGTGCCATCAAATGGTTTGTTCTCGTTTCCTGTATTGCCATTATTATTGTTATCATTATCGCCGTTTTGATAATCATCGTTTTCAGTAGATGGATTACAAGAAATTAAACCTCCAGTTAAAACTCCAAATAAACTTAAACAAAACAAAAATCTACTTTTTCTCATTATTTTCTCCTTCGTTGACTGCTATAGAATCAACATTTTTTAAATTATTTAAATAGTTTTTATCCGAAATTTTTTCTTCGTTAGAAAATTTTTCAAATTCTTCTTCATTTTTGAAAATCTCTGTTAGCTCTAAATCGCAACAAGTAGCTGAACAAATCAATTCAAAAAAATTAGCATTCCTTTTGCTTAATATAACCGCTAATGGATCTAGGAATACAGGTAATATAACAAGTATTACAAATGTGTACCCATTAAAAAAAGCCATTCCTAATAAAGGAAAAATAAATAAAATTAACCGCCTTAATGGTACTTTCCGACTTTTCAGAGCAAAATAATCCTTTTTATTTACATATCCAATCTTTTTTTGTTTTTCAAAAAGAGTAGAACCATTTTTGTTGATTAATGGAACGACAATAAAAAATACTGTCGAAGTTATAAAAAGTGAAATAACACGCGAAATCATTTCATAAATTGAATTCTCACTTAATGATTTTGCAAATTGTTCGTCATATTTAGAAAGTAAATTTGGCAAATCTTCATATGCAGCATAAAATAAATCGGCCATACTTCTTTCGTAAAATTCACCACTACCTTCGCTTTTAACTCCTAATACATTAACGTTATAGGTTCCATCACTATTTTGAACATAATGATAAAGACTATTATCATAATTAGTAGGTGTTGGCTTTTCAGGAAGCCCTAAAACAACTACGTTATAAATGTATTCAATCGAATAATCTTTTCCATCTTTTTTAAAATCTTCAATTATTTCATCTTTAAATTCATCAAAATAAAATTTTTGAAGAACTTTTTCAAACGGCTCATAGTTTGTTTCATAAGGTATGTTAAGTCCGTATTCTTCATACCTTTCATTAACGTAATATTGATTAAAAATATAATTGAATCCGGCTCCAAAAACAGCGTAAAGAACAACAAAATATAACGCAATTGTTGAAACTAAAACTAATAAAAGGTCAAGAAAATAAGCTACAAATCTTTTTCCTAATGGTGGTTTTTCAAGTAATAATTCTTTATTTATCATACTTTAATCCTACTTGCTCTTTCTAAATATCTATTTTCTTCATCTTTATTATTGAAATAAATTAAATCATGCATATCCACAACCATTGTGCCAGCAACATAATCGTGAATTACTCTTCTATGCTTGTTAAAAAGCATCATTGTATATGAAATTAAAATTACTCCGCCAAAAGTAACGGTTCCTAAAACTAGTTCAATTACAAAGTAAGAAATCCGTCTTGTAAATAATTGATATTTCTTTAAACGATAACCATCTTTCGTTAATATTCCAATTTTAAAAATTAATTTCCCTAAAGATTGCCCTTCAACAAAAAGTAAAGGAATAATCAAATCAAAAATTAAGCTAAATCCTATTAAAATAGGTATAAATAAAACTAAGGTCGAAACCATTAACTGCCTATTTTCCTCATTTAACTTAAGAACTTCACTACTATTTGAAACATAATCTGCCGCATCTAAATAGCGATCTAAAACAAATAAAACAGTTGTATTTTCGTTTTCTTCACTTGTAAGAACGTAATTAAATACACCATTTTCATAAGTAAATTCTTCTATATTACTTTCAATGCTTCCAACCATTAAAATTTGTGTTTTAAAGGTGTCTAAAGTCAAATTATATTCAGCGCCAAAAGTAATATATTTTTCAGTATAAAAATTATAAAGTCTTTCTGTTAGATTAACATGGTCAAATTCTTCACCATCGCTCGTTAAATTAATATCAGTCAATTCTTCTAAAGTATCAATTGCCGTAAAAGCGCCTACTGAAGTATAATTTCCGTTTTTTGATTTAATAAATAGACCAGAATCATCATAAATCTCACCAAGTTTATCTAAGTTAGTGGTATAACTTGTAGCATCAAAGGTTAAAGGATAAACAATGCCGAAAAAGATGGCGCAAGTTAAACCAATTACAACTATAAAATCAAAAAGTCTCGCACCCACTCTTTTCCATGTATTTGCAAATAAAATATATTTCATTATTTATCACTCCACTGATTATTTAATTTTAGCTTCCAAAAATATATAATCTTATTATGAAACTTAAAACTTATAGAATTTTATATATTGGTGGCTTATTATTAAGCGCAATTATTTCATTAATTGGTGGTATTTTTACTATTTATTCAGGATTAGAAGGCTTACACAATGAAAGTGACAATTTCATTCTCGCACTTTGCTTTATCATTCTTTTAGTTTTTACTGGTTTTCAAATTTATTGTGTAATACGTTCAATGAAGGAAGGAAGTATCTTTTTTCGCTCAATTATTGAAAATCAGCAAAAGAAATTAAACACCACTTTATTAATCACTTTAAATCTGTTTTTAGTACTAATCATAGCAATTTTTATTTATGCTATTCTACTAGCTTCAGGAATTGAGATATTTTTATCTCAATTCCCACTAGTATATGATGTGTTAATTATTTGTTTTTCTTTTTTAGGTATAATCAACATTTCATTTTTTGATTTATATACGTTAGTATATAAACAAGAAAAATAATAATTATTTTACATCAAGAATAGCTGTTGAATAACCACCTAATGCTAACTTACCATTATTCAATTCTGGTATTTTCTTTGTTGTATTAATGCTATCCAAAATTTTTGCAGATATGTCGCCAATTTCAACTTCTCTAGCTTTTTCGTTAAAATTATGGGCAACAATAATTGAATCATCACCATTAGTTAGTTTATATAGCAAAACATGACTATCATCTTTAGAAATATTTTCAGTTAAATTTTCAAAATTTGCATCTTGAATAAAGCTGTATTTATTTCTCAAGTTTATTGCCTTTTTATAATGATTTACTAATGAATAATCTTCTTTGATCAAGTCATCAGCACCTTCTTTAACTTGATCAATTTTAATGCCTTCTCGATCTAGAGTTTCTTTATCAGGAATTTCGCATTCGCCGGTTTTATCTGATTCACTCCAAATCATTGGCAATCTTCTTTCGGAATCAGTTGAACTAGATTTTCTTTGCCCTTTAAGTCCTATCTCTTCGCCATAATAAACATAAGGATTGCCTGGTAAAAGCATCATTAAACTTGCAGCGGCTTTTGCATAATCGCCTGTTAAATTTATGCTAGAACGATCCATATCGTGATTTGCTAAAAAATAGCTACTTCTTCCGTTTGGGTTAGCGGTTTTCATCTGCTTTTCCTTAGTTTCAATACTATCCCCAAACTTATTTGCATCAACTAAACTCTTAACGACACCATTTATCGCGTCATTTCCATATCCATCAAGTGATGAAGGGAAATTGAAAAAAGAATCAACTGTTGATTTATAATATTGTTGAATAATACTCCAATTAGTCCAAGCTTCGCCAACAATATAAGTATCTTTTTTAACGCTTTCAGCAGTATTTTTAATCCAATCTAAAAATTCAATATTTTCAGTTACACTGCCGTAGTAATAATATAAAACAGCATCAAGTCTAAAGCCATCAACACCTAAATCTAACCAATATTTGATAACATTAGCAAGCTCATCTCTAACTTCTTGGTTATCAAGATTAAAATCAGGCATTGCGCTAGAAAATTGACCTTCATAATAAATTCCACTCATACCATTTTTACGATATTCATGGTAGCCAGATGAAGAATTCATTTTCCAAACGTACCAATCTTTTTTGCTTCCTTCCTCAGTATTTTTTGAATAAAAATCTTTAGCTGAGTCAATAAACCATTGATTTTGATCTGATGAATGATTTATTACTAAATCCATATAGATATTTATTCCAAGATTATGGGCTTTTTCAGTTAATGACTTAAAATCATCTAACGTTCCATAATCTTTTTCGATTGAGTAATAATCTTGAACGTCATAGCCATGATAAGAAGGAGACTCATTAAAAGGCATTAGCCAAATATTATTGACGCCCAAATCAGCTAAATAATCTAATTTTTCACTTACGCCATTTAAATCGCCGATTCCGTCTCCATTCGAATCATAAAAAGAACGGACAAAGATTTCATATGTCGTACCACCTGTGTTTTTAACGCTTTCATCAAAAGTGTAATTAGAAGAGGTATCATCTTTTAATTCAGGAATAGTAACATCATCATTATCATCTCCAAACATACCATCGTCATCAAAAGGAGGCTTTTCGCCTCCTCCACATGATGAAAGTAAAAATGGTATAAGTAAGAATACAAATTTACTTTTTTTCATATTAGCCTTTGACCGCTCCCCCAGTAACACCTGAAACGTAGTATTTTTGTAAGAAAATAAACAGTAAAGTTGTTGGAATAGCTACACACACAGCACCAGCAGCAAATTGAGTATAATACGACATAATGAAATCATTATTTGAAATCATTTGATATAAGCCGATTGCAACTGTCCATTGTGATGGGTTTTGTAAACCAATAATATAACTCGATGTAATATAGTCGCCCCATGGTGACATAAATGAAGTTAAAACTGTATAAACTACGATTGGTTTAGCAAGCGGTAAAATAATATTCCAGAAAATTTGATTTCTTGTAGCTCCATCAATCATCGCTGCTTCATCAATAGATTTTGATATAGTATCGAAGAAACCTTTTGAAATATAGAAACCAGCACCACTACCAGCACTATATAAGATAACTAATGACCAATAACTTCCTTGTAAATGGAATATTTGAGACATAACCCAATACATAATGATCATTGATAAGAAGCCAGGGAACATACCAATAATTAAATTGGCTTTCATAAAGATTCCTCTAGCTTTAAATCTAAATCTTGATAATGCGTATGAAGTTAATAGAACGAATAAAGTTGAAATAATGCAAGTTAAGATAGCAACAATTAAAGTATTTAAGAACCATGTTGGGAACATTGCATCAATTGCCCCACCATTATCAACAAATAAATTAATATAGTTGTCGAATGTCCATGATGTAGGAATAAATGCTGCTCTAGCAGCAACACCATTTCCCGCAAATGATTGAAGTACAAGCCAAACTATAGGACTAAGCCAAATAACACTTAAAACAATAAGGAGTAGATAAATTAAAGCATTTGCTAAAATTCTTCTTGCTTTTAAAGATTTCATTGGAATTGATCCTCCGATTGAACAGCACCGGATTTGTTATACATGATAATTGAGAAGAACGCACAAATTACAAAGATAACAATACCGATAGCACTAGCAATACCAAATTGAGGGTTATTTGCTGAAGTAATCATCTTATACAGGAAGGTAATCATTAAGTCAGTATGTCCAACTTGAAGAGCTGTACCCGATAAGTTTGGTCCGCCACCTGTTAAGAAGAAGATAACATTGAAGTTATTAACATTACCAACGAATTGAGTAATAAGATATGGTCCAGTAACGAAGAGGATGTAAGGTAAAGTAATCTTTGTAAATTGAGTTACTGTACCAGCTCCATCAACTGTCGCTGATTCATATAAATCATTTGGAATATTCATTAAGATACCTGTTGTTGAGAGCATAGTATAAGGAATACCTACCCAAACGTTAACTAATATAATAATAATTTTAGAAACTAAGGCACCATTTGTTGGATCAGTTCCAAAGCCTAAACGATTTCCAAATGTTTGAGCCCACCATGTTCCAACAGCACCTGTATCTTTAAGTAAAATGCCAATTGACATTAAAGTAATAAATTGAGGAATAGCTATTGTCATAATGAAGATGGTTCTCCACAATTTCTTGAATCTAATTCCTTTTTTATTAATTAATAATGCTAAGATAATACCTAAGAAATAGTTTGAGAATGTTGCAATAATCGTCCAACAAATTGTCCATCCAACAGTTAACATTAATGCGCTAGGTAACATTGAATATACACTATCAGCAGGAGCTGCAAATAATGTAATAAAGTTTTCAAAACCATTCCAAGTAAATAATTGGGTTGGTGGTTGGTGGCCTAATGAGTAATTTGTAAAAGCGATAAGAATTGAGAATAACAATGGGACTATTGTAAACAATACAACGCCAAGAACAGGCAAAGACAAAATTGTTAAATGGAAGTTTTCATTTTTTAATGAATTAACTTGTTCTTTAAATGATTTAGGTCTGCCGACAAAACAATCTTGGTGATTAGCTTCATAATTTTGTAATTCTTCTTTAAGAGTTGCAAGCTTAGCAGAAACTTCACTTTCAGTTAAATGTCTAATAGGTTGATCCTTTTCTTTCACTAAAACTTCGTTAATTATTTTGCTCGCAAATGAATGTTCAAATTTATAATCAAGAAGCATGTAATTGATTACTTCTTCTCTACTATAGGTTTGATCTGTGAAATTAGTTTTAAGATATTTCCTATCTCTTTTGCAAGCATGTTTAACTTCATTAAGTTCTTCTTTTTTCATTGACTTAATGACTTTATCATCTGGTAAACCATGAAGTTCGCCAGATAGTTTAGAAATTTGAGTGAAATATTTATCTTCAATAATTGAAACTTGCTCAGGATCTTTATTGCAAACTTTTATTTCTTCTGCTTTTCTTGCGTTTAAAGCTTTAAGTTCACCAATAAGTCTATTTTTATTAGCAACAATTTCATCATATTTTTTGTTAATTTCTTCAAGCTTTTTGTCTCTTTCTACAAGCAAGTCAGATTTTTTCTTTGTGTTCTCTTCATTAATGGCAATATATTTGTCTTTTAATGAATCAAATTTATCACAAATATCTTTATAATTTTCATAGAAAACAATTTTATTTCTATAATCCTGTCTAACCCTATAGAATTCATTATATTTCTCATACATTGAAGCATTTAAAACGCCTTGTTGAGAAGCATAATTAGAATGTTTCTTTGAAATTTCAAAAATTTTGTAAGTTTGTTTTCTGATTTTTTGCTTTTGTCTAGCAAGAATAGAAATCGTTGTATGATCAAAGAAATTAATTTTTTGCTCATCATTAGGGTCTATTTGAGTTCTTTGTTCAGCACGTCGATTTTCTATTTCAACTGCTTTATCTTTAAATTTTTGTAATTTTTTATTTTCTTTATTTAATAATTTATAGTGCTTATAGCTATGATTAATTGATTCATTTGAGATGATTTTACATAATCCAAGATGAATTTTGTTAATTTCTTCGTCACCATAATCTTCAAATTTCTCCGCAAAACTAAGATATTTTTGTTTGTTTTCATTTTTAAAGGTATAAAAAGATACATCATTTTCTATAGCTAATTTTGCAGCATTATCAATTTCCATTGAAAGTTCTTCATTTTCTTCATATATCTTTTTGAACTTCATATAGTGTAAAATTCTGAAATTATTGTAACCACTATTAATTGATCTGTTCCATATATAAAGAAAAACAAATATTGAGATTAATGTTAGCAAACCATAAATTAAAATCATGATTGAATTATCAGGCAAGAGATAATCACAGAACATATCAGTACAATTTGGATCAGAACCGCCCTCAAATGTTCCGAGTGTACCAAGCATGAACAAATTGTGTCCACCACCTAAAATCATGAAAAGAATATAACCAATTTCAAAAAGCAAAAATAATACGCCATTAACGTATTGCTTATTTTTAAAACTTGAAGCTCCAAAAACTATAAATGATAAACGTCCATATAAATCATTATATTTAAATTGGTAAAATTTTGTTTTGAAGAAATTATATGTGCCAACAGTAGCCAATTGACAACCATGGCCAATCATAACTCCAAAATGAGCAAGTGATAAGAAAATTGACCAAATAAGATCAACAACCCACAAAACAACTTTTTTAATAGCTTCAAGAACATTTAAAAAGAAAAAAGTACTTTTTGGAATTGGCTGAACGTTTTCTGTTAAAACAATATTTCCTTGGCTACCTTCATTACTACTTTTAGCCGAAGAAATATTATTCTTGTTTTCGTTTTCCATGTTTCTTCTCCCTTTAAAAATTTAATCAGGGAGCTAAAAACTCCCTGATTAAAACATTACATTATTGAGCAACTCTTAATTGATCAACGTTAGCTTTTAATAATGCAGCAGTATCTGCGTAAGAACCTAATTGACCATCAATAAGATATTGACCGATTGCTTTGCCAATATCCCAATATCTAGCTTCAGCACTTTGTGATTGAACAGCAGCAAATTCATTTTGAGCAAATAATGCTTTTGATGAAATAGTCGCATTGTTAACAAATTCTTCAGAAGCGGCTGCTTGGTTATTACATGGTATTGACGATCTCATTTGATAACGTGTAATTTGTGACTCATATGTAGTTAATAAGTCAGCAAGTGCTGCAGCTGCTCTTTGTTCAGCTGCTGGTCTAGTTTTATTAATACAATAAACTTTTGTACCACTAAAAGAAGCCATTTGATATGCTTTTTCATCGATTGTATATGTTGGAAGTTTTGTAGCAGCAAGATTATCACCAGCAGCTTTCAAAAGATCTGCTTCCATCCATGTACCACTAACAGCAGCAATAATAGAATCATCTTGGAAACCTGCAAGAATAACATCGTTTCCACCGACAACAAATGTACCATCAGCGTAATATGGGACTAATAAATTTTTAATATAATTAGCAACTTTAACGCCAGTGGTATCATCCCATGAACAAGTATATTTAATTTTGCCATCAGCATCAGCAGACCATCTTAATGAATCAGTTCCACAAGCTTCAGGTGACATAAAGAAAGAGTTAGCATAATAGCCGTTAGGAATATCCATTAAAACTTTTTTACCTAAACTTTTTGCTTTCGCTAACAATGATTCTAATGAACCAACTTCTTCTTCGGTAACATGCTTTTTGTTATACCATAAGAAGTATCCATTATCTGAAGTTACAGGGAAACCATATAATTTTCCGTTGTATGATGCTGCAGTAACAGAAGATTCTGCAATATTATTAACGACTCTATCTTTATAAGTTCCTTGAACTTCTAAAGCAATATCCTTTGAAATTAAGTTATAAATGTGGTCATCAGCACAAAGGAATAATGCTGGGGCGCCTGCAACAGTTGGGTCTTTTGCAACAGTTGTACCTGCATCTGCTTCAGTAACTGGCACCAAATCTACATTAAATTTATCAGCATCATTTTCTTGAGCATCATTATACTTTTTAATAACAGCATTAATGACTTCAATTTCTTTGTCAGCTGCCCAGACAGTAAACTTTGTATTGACTTCTCCATATTGAATTTCATCGCTTCCGCCACCACAGGATGCTAAGCCAACTACTGCTAAAGCACTAAGTGCTAATCCAAAAATTCTTTTTTTCATATAAATTTATCCTCCGAATTGCAATTATTTATTTACTTCTTTTATAACAAGATAGGTACTGCACTCTTTATTAATAAAGTAATAAGGGTGATATTCAACTCTAATTGTTGTGTCTCTTGTTACCTTAATATCTGATCTTGTTGTTGCCCCACCATTATAATCTTCTTTTTTGCCAACAAGCAAACCTTCAGTAGATTTTTCCCGATCAATATCTTCCATACCATATTGAGTAGTCCAACCGCCATCAAGAATAATTTTGAAACCGTCATTAGTTGTTATATCAGTTTCTATTGCATAAATGGTTGGGTCTTCAGTTTTTTTAAGTTGACAGTTTTCATCTTTTCCGCTTGCTGCAGCATCCCAATTTGCCCATTTTGTTCCAACAATCGAAACATTATAAACAACTTCAGGAACATTGGTGTTTTGTTCAAAATCCATACCATCATCTGGTTTAGTTTGGCCACATGCAGTTACAGCACCAATAAGCAAACCGCATGCAAGTAACATTAATCCTTTTTTCAAAATTTTATCCTCCTATATGAACTAATGTATATAAAGGACAAATAAAGACTATTTTGTCCTCTTAATTCACTCCAAATAGATTAGAGTAATTAATAAATTTAAAGAGC
>CALVLC010000050.1 GCA_944336335.1 uncultured Bacilli bacterium
AATACGCAATCGGAAGAATTCCTGGCGGATTTTTAAGAAGAGAAGGCCGTCCAGGCGAACATGCTACATTAACCGCTCGTTTAATCGATCGTCCAATTAGACCAATGTTCCCAGAAGGATTTAGAAACGAAGTCCAAATTGTTAATACAGTTATGAGTGTTGATTTAGATGCAACACCTGAAATGACTGCAATGTTTGGGTCTTCTTTAGCTTTATCAATCAGTGATATTCCATTTGATGGTCCTATTGCTGGTGTTTATGTTGGTAGAGTTGACGGTGAATTTGTTATTAACCCTACAGTTGAACAAAGAGAAAAGAGTGATTTAAATTTAGCTGTTGCTGGTACTATGGAAGCAATCAACATGGTTGAAGCAGGAGCTAATGAATTAAGCGAAGATGTAATGCTTGATGCAATCATGTTTGGTCATGAAGCTATTAAAAAACTTTGCGCTTTCCAAAAAGAAATTGCTGAAGAAATTGGAAAAGCAAAAAGAGAAGTTTCTTTATATGCTCCAGATGAAACAATTAAAAAAGATATTTACGACCGTATCTATGATCGTATGGTAAAATCAATTTCAATTTTCGACAAACTTGAAAGACAAAATGCAATTGATGCTCTTAAAAAAGAAATCTTAGACGATTACGATTCAAGAAGTTATAAAGACGATAAAGATCATCGTTTATCAATGCTCATGGTCAACGACATTCTTGAAAGAATGGTTGCAGATGAAGTGAGAAGACTTATTACTGTTGAAAAAATTAGACCAGATGGCAGAAAAGTTGATGAAATCAGACCACTTGATGCTCAAATTGATTTATTGCCAAGAGTACATGGCTCAGCAATGTTTACCAGAGGACAAACTCAAGTTATCTCAACATGTACATTAGGTATTAAAGATGATGAACAAATTTTAGAAAGTTTATCTCCTGAAGACCACAAGAGATGGATGCATCATTATAACTTCCCACCATTCTCAGTTGGTGAAATCGGAAGAACAGGCACTCCTGGCAGAAGAGAAATTGGACATGGTGCTTTAGGTGAAAGAGCTTTAAGCTATGTTTTACCAAGTGAAGATGAATTCCCATATACAATCAGATGTGTTGCTGAAGTTTGCGAATCAAATGGTTCTTCTTCACAAGCATCAATTTGTGCATCATGTATGGCTTTAATGGCGGCAGGTGTACCAATTAAACGTATGGTAAGTGGCATCGCAATGGGTTTAATTACTTCTGGACCACTTGATGGAAACCACCCATATACAATTCTTACAGATATTCAAGGCCTTGAAGATCACTTCGGTGATATGGACTTTAAAGTTGCTGGTACTGAAGTTGGTGTTACAGCTCTTCAAATGGATATCAAAATTAAAGGTGTTACAAGGGAAATTCTTCATGACGCTTTAATGCAAGCTCACAATGCTCGTGCTGAAATTAGAGCAGTTATGTCAAAAGCAATTAGCGAACCAAGAAAGGAATTATCTAAATACGCTCCTAAATTTGAAACATTCTACATTGATAAAGATAAGATTAAAGATGTTATCGGTAGCGGTGGAAAAGTTATTAATGATATTATCGAAAAATGCAATGAAGTTAAGATTGATATTGAAGACGATGGTAAAGTTACAATTTATCACACAGATAAAGAATCAATCGAAAAAGCAAAAGGCATTATCGAAAGTATTGTTAAAGAAATCGAAGTTGGCGAAGAATTTGAAGGCGAAGTTACTAGAGTTGAAAAATATGGTGCTTTCGTTAAATTATTTGGTAACAAAGAAGGTTTATGTTACGTTAAAAATTTAGCTTGGGGCTATGTTGAAGACGCTCATGATGTAGTTAAAGTAGGCGATACCTTAAAAGTAAAAGTTACTGGAATTGATGAAAAAGGAAGAATTGATCTCTCCCATAAAGAATTTACAGAAGACAAAGGAAACTCTGCTCCTAGAGAAGGTAAAAAACCTTATGAAAATAAGAAAAAACCAGCAGAACGCAGAGATTTCAATAAAAAACCCTATCAAGGTAAACCACAATCTTCTTATCAAAAAAGAGAAAACGAAAACTCCTTAGAAGGTTTTAAAGAATTCAAGAAAGAAGAAGTTAAAGCCGAACCAGTAAAAGAAGAAGTAAAACCAGCTGAAGATAAAAAAGGACTTTTCGGCGGTCTCTTTAAGAAAAAATAATGAAGATATTAATTGCAAGTGATTTACATGGCTCAACTAGAGCTAGTGAAAAAATTATTGAACTTTATGAACAATATCATTTTGAAAAGGTGATATTGCTTGGAGATATTAATTATAGTGGAGCACGCAATGTGCCTCCACTAGATTACTATCCAATTTCAGTGTGTGAGAATTTATTAAAGATTAAAGATAAATTAATTTTAATTCGTGGTAATTGTGATTCTCGAGTTGATGAATTTGTTTTACAAATTAAATTTGAAGATTTGATTGAAATAGAACTTAATGGACATCGCACAGTTTTGACACACGGTGATTTATACGATGAAAATAACTTAGTTTTAAACAAAAACGATGTTTTAATGTATGGTCATACACACATTTACGTATTAGAAAAATCAGAAAAAGGTTATTTTGTTTTAAATCCAGGAAGTTTAACCTTACCAAAAGGTGGCAATCCAAAGACCTATGCAATTTATGATTTAGATAAGGATTCTATTTCATTATTTGATATTGACGACAATTTATTAAAAACGCTTGAACTTAAATAAATATTTTTAGATAATAAGCACAGAAAAAGAGATATGGATAAGATAAAAGTTTTGGCCCTTGGTGGTCTCGATGAAGATGGAAAAGATCTTTATGTCATTGAGATAAATGACGACATTTTTGTTATTGGTGCTGGATTTAAATATCCTACCAAAAATACTCCTGGCATTGATTTCATCATTGCTAATTTTGATTATTTGAAAGAAAACAAAGATAGAGTTAGAGCTTATATTTTACCAAAAGGTAAAGTTAATAGCTTTGGTGCTTTACCTTATATTATTAAAGAAGTACCAGCTCCAGTTTATTGTACTAGATTAACTGGTATCTATCTTGATATGTTTACAAAACAAAGACAAATTAGTTATAACTATGACTATCATTTCATAACTTTACCTGCATATCTAGCTATCGCAGGTAGAGAAATGATATTCTTTTCAACATGTGCTTCAATGCCATCAACTTTTGGTTTAAGTATAAAAACCGACCTTGGAAATATTGTTTATAGCGGCGATTTTATCGTTGAATATGCTAATAACAAATATTTTAAATTAGACTTAAATACTTTAGGTAAAATTAGTGAATTGCCTACTTGTTTACTTTTGGGTGAATCAGTTAATGCAACAAAACCAGGTTATTGTTCACCAAATCATAAAATTTATAACCATTTAGTTAGTCAATTTAAGAGTGCACCTGGAAGAATTTTTGTTGCTATACCAAGTGATAATTTATATCACATTGATGAAGTTTTTAGAGCTTGCTCCGAATTCAACAAAAAGGTTTGCCTTTATGATGAAACAACAAAATGGATTTATGATTTACGAAAGTATGAAAAAGATGCGTATTTTAATCCAAAAAACATTGTTCCATTAGAAGACGTCTTAAGATGCAAAGAAAACGACCTTGTTATTTTACTTTCTGATGAAGGTGAAAAAATTTATGATAAGATTTCACTTTTAGCTAATGGTGAAAACGAAGAAAAACAAGTTCGTTTAGGTGAAAACGATACATTCTTTATTGGTTGCCCTGCAAACGATAACAATGAAGTTATCGCAACAAGTACCATCGATGAAGTATATAAGAGTGGATGTCATGTTTACTATTTAACAAGAAAAACACTTGGTAAAATGCATGCTTATGAAGAAGATATTAAGATGCTTTTATCGCTTTTAAAACCAAAATATTATTTCCCAATTGAAGGTTTTTATGTAAATCTTTTGGAAAACGCTAAACTCGCATTTGAAATGAGAATTGGTTTAACACATCGAAATATTTTCTTGCTTGATAATGGCAATTCATTACTCATTGATGAAAATGGCGCAAGTGTTGATTTTAATACAAGTGGCAAAGTTCCAACTGGTGAAGTTATGATTGATGGAATTGGTGTTGGCGACGTTGTTAATGAAATCATCACTGAAAGAACACGTTTAAGCGAAGATGGTGTTGCTGTTTTTGGAATTGCAGTCAGCCGCAATGAAAGAAAGATTATTGCTGGACCAGACGTTCAAATGAGAGGTTTCTTATTCTTAAAAGATAAAGAAGCCGACATCATGCTTAAAGAAATGTCAAAAATGTTTGTTGAAATGGTCACAAAATGGCTTGAAACAACAAAAGATTTCGATTCAAAGAGAATCGAAGATCAAATTACAGCTGTTATTTCTAAATATCTATTAAGAGGAAGTAATAGAAATCCAGTTGTTAAACCAAATGTCATTGTTATTGACTAAAAAATAATCAATTAAATTTATTAAAAATGATGGACTCAAAGTCTATCATTTTTTAGTTTATTTTTTTATAATATTTTCGTGAATAAATTTGTTGAAAAAGTGCTCAGCACTATTAGTTTTGATTGGACGAGAGCAGCCCTCGGTTTTTTAGTTTGTTTAATTGCTGTATTTGGAGCTTTATCGAATGCACCTGTTGGAGATTGGTTAATTTATGTTAGTAAATTTATTAACTGGTGTGTTTCATTTTTAGTAGGATCAATTTTAGCTTATGCTGTTTATTTTATAATGTTTTTATACGGTATTAGCCTTATTTTTTCGACTAAAAAGCTTGCAAAAATTAATTTAAATTTGACAATACTTGGAGCAATTTTTATTGCTTTTGGTTCGTTAATTTTAGTTTCTAATTCTATGGTCGATCCTGAATTAGGTTATCTTTCATTTGCTAACTTTAGTGGATATTTTGAACATCTTTATACCGATTTCCCTAATGTTGAAAATTATTCAAATACTGGTGTTATTGGAATGCTTATTGTCGCCCTCATTAATAGTGGTATGACATATATTGGGTCTAATGTTATAGGTTCAATTTTAATTGTTATTGGAAGTTTCTTTGCTTTTGGAAAACCTTGCATTAAAGCAACACGTTTAATTATTGATTATAAGAATCAAGTTTTTAGAAAAGATGTTAAGGACAATGTACCTGGATATGATGTTGCAAAAGATGTAAATTACACTTATCAAAACGTTAATAATATCGGCAATAATTCAGAGCAATCAAAAGTAATTAAGATTAATCAAACAGAAATTAAGCCTGAAATTAATTCAGAATTAGAAAATATGTTAAATGTTGAACCTCAAGTTAGTGAGGCTTATAAAGAACCGGTTGTTGAAGCGCCAAAAGAAAATGTTTATCGTGCTTCTCCAATGACTAACAACGTTAATCAAACAAATGGTTTAGTTAAGGCTCATTTTGATTTAGATGAAGATAAAAAAGTCGAAATTAAATCTACATTTAAAAACGAAGAAAATAATTCATCAGTTGATAATCAAAAAATGGTTCATGAAGATGTTAATAAACCAGTTATTCAAGAAGAAATTCCTCAATCAACTATAAATTATGGAAATAAGGTAACGGAAGAGGTACTTAACAAAATAGATACACGTCCACAAGAAGCTTATTTAAAGAATAAAGAAGAAAATAAAAGTATTAGTGTTAATATCGAAGAAAAAGAACCTTCAATCAGCGAACTTGCAAATAGAAAAGAAGCTACTCCACAACCTGCAAGCAGTCATTTAACTCAAGAAGAAATCGATCGCCTAGCTTCTAAAAAACCAGAATTTGAAGAACCAGAATCTTCTTATTCAAATAAGTTCGAAATAAAAAACGAAAAACAATATGTTGGCGAATATAAATATCCACCAATGGATTTACTTGAAAATAGAGATTCTAGCGATACACTCGATGAAAATAGACAAGTTTGCGATTCAAGAAAAGAAAAAATTAATCAAATTTTTGCTGATTTAAATATTGGAGCATCAATTGTTGATTATACAATCGGTCCTAGTGTTACTCGTTTTGATCTTCAAACAGAAAAGAGCGTTTCTATTAGTGGTATTAACAAATACATGGACGATATCTCTGTTAGATTAGGTGGAGTTGATTGCCGTTTTGTTCCAATCGTTCAAGGAAAATCAACTTCAGGTATTGAAATCGCTAACGCAAAAGTTAGTTTAGTTAATTTCAAAGATTGTGTTGAACATTTACCAAAAGGCGAGAAATATGGTCTTTATATTCCTTTTGGACAAGATATTAGTGGAAATTATGTTGCAGCGGATTTAAAAGAATTCCCTCACTTACTCGTCTGTGGTACAACCGGTAGTGGTAAATCTATCTTTATGCATAGTGTTATCATGAGTTTAATCATGAGAAACGCTGTTGATGATTTAAAAATTGTTATGATTGACCCAAAACGTGTTGAGTTTGGTAAATATAAAGAAATGCCTCATTTACTTTGCCCACCAATCAATGATTCACATAAAGCTTACATTGCTCTTCAAAAACTTTGCGATGAAATGGATCATCGTTATGAAATCTTTGAAAATTATGGTGTAAGTAACATTAAACAATACAATCAAGAAGCTTTAGAAAATGGCAAAGATAAGATGCCTTATATCGTCTTAATTTGTGATGAGTTTGCTGATTTAATGGATACAAATCGTAAATGTAGTGAACCTGTTGTTAGACTTGGACAAAAAGCAAGAGCTAGTGGAATTCATATGATTATTGCTACTCAAAGACCATCAACAAACGTTATTACAGGTACAATTAAGGCTAATTTACCAGTTAGAGTTGCCTTATCGTGCTCTAGTGCCGTTGACTCAGTTACAATTCTAGGTGAAGGTGGAGCCGAAAAACTTCTTGGTAATGGTGATATGCTTGTTTCATGTCCTTTACTTACAAAACAAGGTTTTGTCAGAGTTCAAGGTAGTTTTGTTGATAACAAAGAAATTCGTAAGACTGTTGAATTCTTAAAAGAAAATTATCCAGTTAAATACAATCCTGATTTCTTAGATTTAGAAGAAAAAACTAAATCAACAACTTCTCTTGAAACAATTGCTCAGCAAAAAGAAGATAGTTATAACTCGGTTTATGAAGATATTAAGAAATGGGTTATGACTCAAGAGTACACATCAATTTCTAAAATTCAAAGAACATTTAGTTTAGGCTTCCCAAGAGCTGGAAAAATGTTCAATATGCTTGAAGCTGATGGAATTATTGAAAATGAAACAACTGCAACAAATAATTCAAAAGGACGTCGCGTTTTAGTACATGCTCCCCAAGAAGATTTTGTTCAAAGTGAAAATCCAGGTTCAATAGAACAAACAACGATGGATTATTCAAAATAAATTCTATGAATGTTGGAATTGATTTAACTTATATTCCTCGTTTTTTAGATAAAGAAGGACTAGCTAAAAAAGTACTTTCGAAATCTGAATTAAATGAGTATTATTTATCAAGGCGAAAAGAAGAATATTTAGCAAGTCGTTTCGCTTTAAAAGAAGCATTCCTTAAATCAATTAAAAAAGGAATTCTTGATGTCGATTTAAAAGAAATTATTGTAGTAAAAGAAGAAAGTGGTGCGATTCATATCTCATATCTAGATAAAGATTATCCAGCTTCACTTTCTCATGAAAATGAATACTGTATTGGAGTAGTTATTTATGGTTAATACATTTTTCGGGGCTAATTTAGTTGACTATCATACCATAAGAATTGCGATTTTTTCTGAAGTTAATAAAAGTAATTCTTCACCATTTAATTTAATTATTGATAGTGAAAAAATTGTTGTACTTGAAATTGCTAAACAAAGTTATTTAAACGGTTTGTGTTTATACGAATGTCGTAGTAAAAATAAAATTGAACTTGGCCACAATTATGTAATTCAATGTCGTGATTTTGGTTCAACCTCATTAAATGTTAATGAAGCAACAACTTTCCCAACTTTTGATGAAGATTATTATTATGATGGCGATGATTTAGGGGCAACTTATACAAAAGAAAAAACAACCTTTAAATTATGGGCACCTCTTGCTAGCAAAGTTTCTTTGTTTATTAGAAAAAATAATAGCGATAATTTTGCTACTTATAAAATGAAAAGAGGCGAAAGAGGAGTTTATGAAATCACACTTATAGGCGATTATGATGGCTTTATGTATCGCTATTCAGTCACTAATAGCGGACTTAATTTAATTACAACTGATCCTTATGCAAAAGGATCTACCGCTAACGGGAAAGATAGTGTAGTTGTTGATTTTGGAAAAACTAAAATCGATCTTTTTGAAAAAGATTTACCAAGACATGATAAATATAGTGATGCTATCCTTTATGAACTTCATGTTCGTGATTTCACTATTGATAAACACACTAACATTGAACATAAAGGTAAATATTTAGGTTTAGCTGAAGAAGGAAAAACTACTGATAAAGGTAATCCAGCTGGGTTAGATTACATTAAATTTTTAGGTGTAACTCACGTTCAACTTTTACCAGTTTATGATTTTAAAACAACCGATGAATTAAATCCTGATACAACTTATAACTGGGGTTATGATCCTGCTCAATATTTTGTGCCTGAAGGAAGTTTTTCTTTAGATCCAAATAATGCATATTCACGTATTATTGAAATTAAAAAATTAATTTCTGCAATGCACAAAAATGGAATTAAAGTTAACATGGATGTTGTGTTTAATCACGTCTATGCTAGTGAATTTTCAACTTTTGAAAAAGTAGTTCCAAATTATTATTTCAGAAAAAATCGTAATGGCACACTTTGTAATGGTAGCGGGTGTGGCAATGATTTAGATACTTCTAGATCAATGGTTCGTAAATTAGTAATTGATGCTCTTGTTTTCTGGATGAAAGAATATGGAATCGATGGTTATCGTTTCGATTTAATGGGTTTAATTGATATTGATACAATGAAACTTGCCTTAAAAGAGCTTAGAAAAATTAAACCAGATTGTATGATTTATGGTGAAGGTTGGGATATGGCTACAAATTTACCTTCCGATAAAAAGACAACAATTTATAACTCATTTAAAACTCCAGAAATTGCTTTCTTTAACGATACTTATCGTGATATTGTTCGTGGTAACAATGATTTTAAAAACAATAGTTACCCAGGTTATATTTTAGGAAATACATCCTTCCTTGAAGGATTTAAGTTTGTTTTCTTAGGAAGCTGCATTAATTATTGTTATCAACCACGTTTCAAGAGTCATGAACAATCCATAAATTATGTGGAATGCCATGATAATGGAACAGTTTTTGATAAAATTACAAGAAGTTATCCTGATGCATCTTTAGAAACTAAGCTTAAGATTTTAAAGATGATTAACTCAACTGTTTTATTCTCATTCGGCGTCCCATTTTTCCATGCTGGTCAAGAAATCGGTCTTTCAAAGAAAATGGAAGATAATACTTATAACATGGGTGATGAATATAATAAATTTGATTATTCTATTCTTGATGAAAGATTTGAAGAAAGTGCTTATTTAAAATCATTAATTGAAGCTAGAAAATATTATAAAACTGCTTTCTCTCAATTTAATTCAAGTGATGAAATTGCTCATTCAAATATTTTTGTAAATCTTGAAAGAGAAGCTCTTGAAGTTAAGATTTTCTCTAAAGAAAAAGATGTAACCTATGCTTTTGTTTTTAATCCAACAAATGAAAAAATCTCAATTTCTTTTGAAGATTATTATCGCTTAATTGTTGGCGCAGCTGGTTATTTAAGAAATTCCGATATTTTTATTAGAAACTTTATAGTTGATCCACACACTGTAAATGTTTATGTAGCGAAGAAAAAAGATGAAAAAGTATCTAAGAGTAATAATTAGAATATTGCCAGCGCTTATTTGGGCTTATTTTAGCTGGATGATTAGATATTCTAAACATCCTGAAAAGTACGATATAAATACCCGCTTTAAAAAAGTACAAAACTTAATTAAAAAAGTTTTAGTCGCTTTTAGAGTAAAAGTAGAAGAGATTGATGTTGATAAATTTGAGGCGAGTTTAAAAGAAAACGAGCCTCGATTTATTGTTGCAAATCATATTAGTGATTTTGATCCATTAATTTTTATTGCTTTAGCCAAAAGACCAATTACAGTTGTTGCTAAAAAACAAATCTTAAGTTATCCTTTTGTTGCAAGAATTATTAAATCTTTAAGTGGAGAATTTTTAGATAGAGATGATTTAAAACAGTCTTTAAAAGTTTTTAAGTCAATCGCTAAAAAAATTGAAGAAAATCCTAACCTAGATTGGCTAATTTTCCCTGAAGGTACTAGAAATAAAGTTAATCCTTTAGATTCTAAACCTTTCCATTATGGAACGTTTAAACCAGCAATGAAAACATCAATTGGAGTTAGTGTTTTTTCTTTAATTGGAACACAAAGGATATTAAATATTAAATGTAAAAATAAAATTAATCCTATTATTTTAAAGTTTAATAGAAATTATTTTTATGAAGATTATAAAGACCTTAAAACAGTTGACTTAAGCACAAAGGCTTACGAAGATTGTAAAAATGGGGTCAAAAGTATGGTTGAATACGATAAGGAACTTGTTCTTAAATATAACAAGAAAAATTAATGTCTTAAACCTTTTGGATAATAGTTTTTCATTCGACCATTGACGAATTTAACAAAGCCAAGATTAATATTATTATAGGAAACGACATAAAAGTCGTTTTTTATTTTAAGTGGTTTATTTAATTCTTCACCATGAATATATTTTTTAAATTCTTCTTCAGTTAAAGAAATTGAATTTTTTGAGTCAAGATAATGTGCTAAATGAAAACTTGGAATAAATATATTTTTCTCTAAACTACCAAAGTGTAAGCCTGGACGAATTAAATTAAGTTTAGAAATATCTAAAATAAAATTATTAAGATAAATTTCTTTATTAATGTTAATTTCGTTTTCAAATTGAAGATTGAATTTATTTAATAAATCTTTATGAACGATTTTATTTTTTGATTTATTTGAAGTAGTAGAAGCAAGACCTTTTTTATGGAGAAGAGCGATAAATTGACCTTCGCCTTCATATAAATTAGGGAATAAATGAATGGCTTCAGGAAGAATTTTACTTCGATAGTAGCAAGATTTATCTTCTAAGTTTACTATTTCAAAATCATCAAATTTATTTAAGGCATGTAGTATAACGTCTTCGTTTTCTTCTTTAGAAAAACTACAAGTTGAATAAATTAAATATCCATCTTCTTTTAACATAAAATGAGCCATTTCAATAAGCTCTTTTTGAATCATTTGTTGTTTTAAAACTTTGTTGAGGTTCCAATCACTTTTCGCTAATGAATTTTTGCGAAACATGGCGCTCCCTGAGCAAGGTGCATCTAAAATAATGGCGTTAAATTTAGCTTCATAATTTTTATAAATTTTAGAGAAATCATTGTTAGTAACAACAACGTTTGAGAAGCCTTGACGCTCAATATTTTTTGATAATTCAAGACTTCTTTGATGGCTTAAATCATTAGCTATAACTTTTAAATTTTTATCTTGGTTAGAAAGTAGTAGTGAAATAGTCTTTCCGCCTGGTGCAGAACACAAATCTAGCACTAAATCATCACTTTTAGTAGGTAAATAGTAGGAAACTAGTAGTGAACTAGCATCAATTAAGTAGTAAACTCCGTTGTCAAAGAGGTAAGATTTGCCTAGTTCATACTCTTTTTTGTCATAATAAAAGACGTTTTCTAAAAATGGATGCTCTTTAATATTTGGGTATAATTCTTTGAATTTATCTTTGCTCATTTTCTGAGTATTTAAGATTAAAGAATTAGTCCTTTCTTTCTCTTGAGCAAGCAATAATTCGTTTATAAATTCGCTATCTAAATATTGACTTAAGTTCTCTTCAAAGTTCATATCTACAATTATTCAATATTTTGAAGTGAAAGTGTAATAAAATTTAAACAAGTGAGAAAACAATTTATCAAAAATAATGCTCATTATTATCGCAATTTTCTTAAATTTTTCGATATTAAATTATTAAGATTTTTATTATAATTTAGAAAACAAGGACATAAAATTATGGATATTTTGGATATTATTGCTAAAAAAAGAGACAAAAAAGTATTAACAAGAGAAGAAATTCATTATTTTATTAAAAATTATGTAAGTGGTGAAATCAAGGATTATCAAGCCAGCGCTTTATTAATGGCTATTTATTTAAATGGAATGAATAATCAAGAAATCTCCGATTTAACTGATGAAATGAAGAATAGTGGAGATACTCTAGATTTAAGTGATATTCCAGGAGTTAAAGTTGATAAACATTCAACTGGTGGAGTTGGCGATAAAGTTTCTTTAATTTTAGGTCCAATGATTGCTTCTTTAGGAGCAAAACTTGCTAAGATGAGTGGAAGAGGACTTGGACATACTGGTGGAACCTTAGATAAACTTGAATCTATTCCAGGATGTAGAATTAATCTTTCTGAAGAAGAATTTAAAAAACAAGTCCGAGAAATTGGTATTGCAATTATCGGTCAAAACGAAGATTTAGATCCTGCTGATAAAAAACTTTATGCTTTAAGAGATGTTACAGGAACTGTTGCATCAATTCCTTTAATTGCAAGTAGTATTATGTCTAAAAAATTAGCTAGTGGAAGTGATGCTATTTTACTTGATGTTAAATATGGTAGCGGGGCTTTTATGAAAACCATGAAAGATGCTAAAAAATTAGCTGTTACAATGGTTAACATTGGAAAATCTTTAAATAAAGATGTCAAAGCTGAAGTTACTGACATGGATCAGCCTCTTGGTATGGCCGTTGGGAACAACTTAGAAGTTAAAGAAGTTATCGATACTTTGCATGGACGTGGCCCAAAAGATATCACAGAACTTTGTCTTGATAGTGGAGCAATTATGCTTGTGCAAGCTAAAATCTTTAATAATAAGGAAGAAGCTCATAAAGCCCTTGTTGAAAACATTAATAATGGCAAAGCTTTTGAAAAATTTGTTGAATTTATTTCGGCTCAAGGTGGCGATAAAGAATATTTATATCATCCAGAAAAATTCCCAGTCGCTAAAAACATTATCCCTGTTTATAGTTTAAGATCAGGTTATGTCAATCGAATTGATGCTTTGACAATTGGTGAAAGTTCAATGAGGCTAGGTGGCGGAAGAGAAACTTTAGATGATGTTATTGATATGTCTGCTGGTATTGTCTTAAATAAAAAGATTGGTGATCACGTTGAAAAAGGTGAATTACTAGCTACTTTATATACAAACAAAGATAATACTAAAGAAATATATGATAAAGTAGTGCGTGCATTTAGAGTTGGCAAAACTGTTTTAAAAAGAAATAGTGAAAGAATCTTGATAGAATAATTATATATAAAGAATTAATTAGAGAAAAGTGCGAGAAAAATCGCACTTTTTATTAAAAAAGAAAATTTATAAAAAAAATGTAAAAAAAATAAAAAAACTACTTGCAATATATTTGGCCTTGCAGTACTATATTTAAGCACGCGTTAAGTGAGCAACTTAAAGCGTAAGAGATCTTTGAAAACTAAATAGATGTACAAACAAACAACGTCAATTTAATTAAGGAAAAATTATTAATTTATTCGCACAGAATAATTTTGAACTAGATAATAACTTTTTGAGAGTTTGATGCTGGCTCAGGATGAACGCTGGCGGTATGCCTAATACATGCAAGTCGAGCGAGGTAGCTTGCT
>CALVLC010000051.1 GCA_944336335.1 uncultured Bacilli bacterium
AAAAAGACAATATGAAGTGACCTCCAATACTGATTTGCAAATATCGTGAATTCGTGTAAATTGTGATGTGTAGTTAAACTTACATTTAGCACATTGCAAAGGAGGAAGGTCACTATGTCTAGTTTAATTTATGTTGGTATGGATGTCCATAAGGATTCATTTAGTTTATGTTGTTTTGATATGAATTCGGGCACTTATTTTGGCGAAGCTAAAATTAATGCTAAGGCAAATTTAATATCAGAGTATTTAGATGCACAAACAAAATTTCTTTTAGAACAAGGTTATGAAGATGTTAAATTTATTACTGCTTATGAAGCTGGTTGTTTAGGATTCTCGTTACACGATCAACTCACTAAGTTAGGAATCGAAAATAAAATAGTTGCTCCTACAACTTTATTAAAAGAGACTGGTCAAGGCAAAAAGAAAACAGATCGAAAAGACGCGAAAATGTTGGCTCAAAACCTTGCTTATGGAACATGTTCTTTCGTTCATATCCCTGATGAAGAGGATAAAAGAACAAGAGAATTTGTTAGGATGGTTTCACACGAAAAGAAACTATTAAGAAAAGAGAAACAATATATTCTCGCCTTTTGTCTTAGAAATGGTTTCGATTATAAAGATGGTAATCCGTGGACTGAAGGTCACATAAATTATTTAAAAACCGTGCAAACAGAAGATTTTTTAAGAGAAACGCTAGATGAATTGTTAGATTCTTATAGCAAAATTTTAGAAAAAATTGAAAGATTAAACAGTAGATTAGAAACTATAGCAAATAGAGAAAAATATGCTAAAGATACTAAAAAAATGGCTTGTTTAAAAGGAATTACACAAACTTCTGCTTTAACAATTATAAGTGAAGTAAGTGATTTTAAGCGTTTTGCTACTGCGTCTGAATTTTCATCTTATCTTGGGCTTGTACCAGGAGAATCATCTAGCGGTCAAAAGATAAACAGATTAGGGATCACAAAAATGGGAAATTCGATTGTTAGGACATTGCTTATAGAAGCATCCCAATCCATTGTTAGGGGCAAGATTGGATATAAATCAAAACGTTTAAAATCAAGACAAATAGGGCAAGATGTTAATATCATTTCTTATGCCGATAGAGCAACAGAAAGACTTATGCGAAAATTTTCCAGACTGGCAGCTAAAGGCGTCCATAGGAATAAAGCAATAGCAGCTATAGCCAGAGAATTAGCATGTTTTATTCGGGGGATTATGACAAATCATTTAGAAGAAAGAAAAGCTTAAGGAGGAACAATTTAAAAGGTGATGATTTGAAGAAGTTTCGAGTTTAAACGGTTCAGTCATTCACGAAAAACCTTTGTAAATAGACGTTAAAAGAGAGTGAGACTATCAGCAGAACCATTGACCTGTAGATAAGCTAGGCTACTAGTGAATTCACGAATAACAGAGTGGCAATAAGCTGATTTGAATCTTCGAAATTTCGTCAAATCATCACATATTTATTTAAAATCACAATTTACTCTTGACAGGAGGTCACATCATAACAGGTTTTGGAAACGTTTTATTTCTTTTTTAAGAATAATCAAGTTTTCAAAATCAGTCGATCTTTCAATGTCTTCTAAGTTAGAGGACATGATTTTTAAAATGAGAATATTCTTTTCTAATAATTCGGCAATTGATTTGATGATAAAAGAATTATTCCATTTGCAACTGCCGGATCTTCTTCAATGTCAAATAGTGTAAGTGAACTTAGAACAATTATTCTTCTTATACTTTTGAAAATGGATTAAGAATTACTGATTCAATAGTTAAAAATGAAACTGCAGCTAAATCTCAAATTGAAACTTGGCTTGAAGGTTTAAATTTATAAATAAGAGTTTATAATTTTTTTGGAGAATTTAATGTATTGACTTTTTTTAATATTATTAAATCTAGTTAGAATTCGGCTTTTATCCTTATATATAGAGCTATCTTTTGAACATAATGTTGATTATAAAGATAGCTTTTTTGATTAAAAATACTAATTACCAAAAAACATATATAAAGTATAATAGCCTCTTTTTAAACTATGTTTAAAGTTGTTAAATTCTTGCTCAAAAATGTAAGATTTATAAAATTCAAATCCTATAATTTGGGATTTATTTACCGAAATTAATTGACAATATTAAGAAAATATTAAGATTTTATTTTTTAAAATTCATATCTATTTTTAGGTAGTTAATATTTTTCTTATGCGATATTCATCTGCAAATCGCAATATATCTAATTTTTAGGGGCTATAACTATGAAAAAAAGATTTGCAATTTTAAGTGTAAGTGCACTTTTAGCATTAGTCAGTTTATCTGGCTGTGCTACTTGTCCTGAGTGTCCAGTTTGTGAGGACGACACAGATAATCCAGGTGGTGACCCAGGAGATAATCCAGGCGAAAATCCAGGTGGAGACCCAGGAGATAATCCTGATCCAAAACCAGATCCATCTGAAGGCTTAATTGATCCAGCTGATTCTGATTGGGACCAAGCAATTACTGATTTAATGGTGACTTATCTAGGCGGTGGAATTCTCCCTAAAATTGATTTAGGAGATGGAGAACTCACAGCTGAATATGTTAAAAATGACGAATACGAAGACTATAAATCTTATTTGTCAATTGAAGGCGCTAATTTTTTAGCTTCAAATCTTGAAAAAGCTGTTGAAGTTTACAAAGAACATTATTGGGATGCTTTGATGATTGGCGAAACTTTCTATGCATCAAACGATTTACTTCAGATTGAAGTTGAAGTTGGCAAAACTTCGAGTGGACTTTTTGAGTTAAAGGCTTTTTATAATGAACCTTTTAATCCTAATGGTGCTAGCGATTGGAATGAATCAACTGCATTATTAATTAGTGAACATTTTGGCAAATTCCAAGTTCCTTTTGTTTATTTAGGTACTGTCAATTATGATAGTTCTATTACTCAAGAAGGTGCATTACTTGTAACTGGTGGAACATGGAATGATGGTTCTATTGGCCAATTTAGAAGTGCATTTGAAGATTGGGAAATTACCCAAGATCCTGAATCATTAATAACTTTACATGCCACAAAAACTCAAGATGGAAGCACTTTAAGTGCAACACTTACTGAAGTTAATAATAAAGCTCAACTTACAGTTTCTTTAGATGAAACATTTGATGCAACCAACCAAACAAAATGGTCAACTGAAGTTCTTGCAGCAATGGATAGATCGTTAAATAAAACTGTTTTACCTTATGTTTATTTAGGAAGTGTTTATCCAACAATTGATACGGCAGCAACAAACGAAAGAAATTTAACTTTAGTTGGTAAAAATTGGGATGATTCAATCTTAACGGCAGCAAGTGCAGCTTTTGAAGCTGAAGGTGGCTGGGACATTCTTCCAGGCGAAGGATCCATCACTTTTACAAAAGCTAATGAAATTGATGAATATGAAGTTGTAATTACAAAGAACGAAGCAGGCGCTCCAGTTTTAAGAGCTTCCAGAACTGAATTATATAACGAAGAAACTTTAACTGATTACCCTGAAGAAATTAAAACAGCATTTAAAGAATTATACGGGGAAGAAATGACGGTTATTCCATTCTTATATTTAGGTACTGCATACCCTACTTTAAATACTGAAATCCCTGCAGAACACCCAGAAGATACAACAAAATTACTAATTGTTGGTGGTAAATACGAAGATCAAATTTTAGAGAACTTTAAAGCTAAATTTACCGGCTGGTATGTTGAAGTTGAAAACACAACTGAAGATCAAGGAAGCGGTGAAACTATGTATGGCGATGCTTTAGCAGTTGCTATTAAAAACACTGATACACATACATATAAAGTTAGTCTAGTTACTTTAGGAACAGGTGAGGATGAAACTGCATATCTTGAAATAACTAGTTCGGATAATACCAAACTTTATGATAAAAAAACTGATTGGAGTGAAGAAACGCTCTCTAACCTAGAAACTGCTTTAGGAAGTGATGTTAAAATTCCATACTTTGAAATGGGACGAGATACTCTTGAAATCCAATTCAATGAATATGGTCATTTATCAATTGAATTCATTGCTGATTCGACTAATATTTCTTTTAGAGTTTGGAGTGTAATTGACACATTAACAAATGATGGTTGGACTGTTGAACTTGCTCATAACGATACATATTTCAATGATGAAGCTTGGATTAGCTCAATCCACGGAACAAAAACTTTTGGTGAAAAGACGGTTGCAATTAATGTTAGTGTTACCTCAAGTTCTTACTATAGATTTGTTATGTCGGGAAGCGTTTCATTAGTTGAAACTTATGACCCAGCAAAAGAAGTTGGAACATGGTCTGAAAGCATTGCAACAGCTGTCAAAGAAAGATATAAATTAGATTTACCTTATATTTATTTAGGTACTGATAATCCTTACCTTTATGATAATGAAGAAGATGAAACATTGATGATTATCGGTAATGCTTTTAGTAACGAAGTATTTGCAAACGCTAAAGAAGTTTTACAAGCAGACGGATTCTTAATTAATAATGCTGAATCCTCCTCAAGAAGCACTGTCGCAACAAAAACTAATGATGAAGGTAATATTGTTACAGTTTATGTTGACTATAACGATGGTAGACCATGTATCTATTTCGAATTAACTGAAGTTTTCAATCCAGGTGATGAAACCGAGTGGGATGCAGATACAAAAGCATTCTTAGAAAGTGAACTTCCAGCTGGAGTTAGTGTTCCTTATATGTATCTTGGAACACATAATGTAACAACAAGTGTTGACACTCTTGATAACGTTAAGAAAATTACACTTCTTGGTGGAAACTGGGATAATGCTGTAGTAGATTTAGCAGCCACTTCATTAGCGAATAGTCAATTTACTGTTTCTACAACTACAGAAACACTTAGTGCCTATACATTATTAGATGGCGATGACGCAAAAGCCGTCAGAATGCAAATTAGTGAAAACTATGACGACCAAATTGAATTGAATATTTATGTTGATTTAAAACCAGATGCGCTTATTGAAGGTTTTGCTTCTTGGGAAAGTTTCCCAGATTATTATGGTGATACAGTAACTGATGCTATGGATCAATATTTAGGTGTTACTTTACCAGAATTTGTTCCATTAGGTCTCCTTCCAACTGAAGATGATGAAATCAGTTTAAGTGGGCCTTGGAATCAAAATAGCAATCAATATATGAGTATTACTTCATATTACATGTCCTATACATCTTATTACTTATATGTTGCAATGGATAAACTTGAAGAAGAAGGCTACACACTTACTTATAATCCATTTGCTGCTGGTGAAGAAATGGCTGGATTTACCGCAAGTAAAGTTGTAGAAGGTAAAGAAGGAGCTGGCACATTATATATCTCATTTGGTCCATCTAGTGGTGATTTTGATGATGATACTAAAGGCCTTCGTATCTCCTCACTCTTCTTACCAGATGCATCTCAATTTGCTGATGTTACTGAATTTGCTGAATCTGATAAATTAAATATTAACTCTGCTTTAGATGGATTAGATTTGCCTTACGTAAATCTTGGTTCAGAAATTCAAAGAATTAGCACTGATGATGGCGAAGTTTCAATTACTGGTTACAATTATTCCGCTTCAATTATTGAAAATATCAGATTAGCTTATGGACAATCTGGTTGGACGGTGTATGATACTTACATTGTAAGTGGTGGAAAAGCTTACAAGACAATTGGTGGATATCTTGAAGCAAATGGTCATGTTTATATCTTAACTGTTACACCAACTATCACAAATGCAATCAATGGTGGTGGAGCATTTAGTGGAAGTTCATTTACAACTCAGATTGAAATCACAATGGCTTAATTACTTCGTAAAGGGAGGATGATATTATGCTAAAAGACTTTAGAAAAAGACTTAAGTTAGAAAAAATATTACAAGGCTCAATTTATTCTCTAAGCGGCGGGTTACTCGCCGCTGGAGTTATGATTGCAACCTTCCAAGGACTAAATTTTCTAGATTGGTATTACTATCTGATTTCTGGAGGAGTTGGTCTTGCAGTATTTGGAATCATCTTCCTTGTTTACTATTTAATTAATAAAGTAAGTGAAAAAGATGTTGCACGTAGAATCGATCAAAGTTTCAATCTTCGTGAAAAGGCTGCAACAATGGTTGAATTTAAAGATAAAGATTCCCTTCTTATTCAAAAACAAAGAGAAGATGCAAAAAGAAGCATTAAAGTTAATAATCCTCGTAAGTTAATTCTTAAACTTACAATGGCTAGTTTACCTCTTCCTCTTTTAGGAGCCGGAGCCTTTACAACATCTTTCTTCACTCACGATATCGTGAACATGTTAACTGTCGAAACTGAAGAAGAGAATTTCGATGATGATACAGATAAAATCATTGATGATATCAAAGATTATATTGGAAAAAGTCAGGCTTCTGCAGCGTTTAAAGAAAGATTATACCAAATTTTAGAAGATCTTCGTGCTGATTTAAAAGGTGATATCTCTATCCCTTCTAGATTTGCAAAAGTCCAAGTTGCTAAAAATGAAGTTGACGTTGCTTTAAATGAAGTTAACACTAAAGAAGAAATTGGTGAAGAACTTAAAAAAGAAGAAAATGATTTTACTCCACTTGGTGATGTAATTTTAGAGGCTAACATAGAATCTCTTGAAGAAGCTTTTAAAGATGTAATAGAGAAAGTTGAGAATATTTATACAACAGGTGGTTTATTAGATGCTTTTGATGAACTTATTAAAGCACTTGAAAATTTACTTAAAAACCTTGATATTCCTTCAACTGATGCAAACTATAAAACTTTTTCTGATTTATTAGCTAAGCTACAGGCCATTTATGATAATGTTGAAGAAAAAATTGCTGCAACATCAACACCAAGCTTAATTAATCAATTAATCAGTGAATCTAAAGAACAAGCTAAAAAAGCAATTGATGAAGCAATTTCAAACCTTAAAAAAGATTTAACTATAGAAAAAGCTAATGATCAGCTTGCTGCTGACGTTAAAAAACTTATGGATCAATTAATAGATCCAAGTACAACTGAAGATCCAAATATCGATGGTGGTGGTTCTAACAATAACCAAGATGGTGAAGAAGGAGAAGCTGGCGATAAAGGCGATCAAGAAACCAATCAAAATGAAGGTGAAGAAGGCGACGCTTCAGGTGGCGAAGGAAATGGCGATGGCGATAAAGGCGAAGGAAACGGAACGGGTGCTGGCGGTCAAGAAGGAGAAGGTGACGGCCAAGGCCAAGGCGAAGGTGCTGGCGGAGGAGATGGCTCAACAAATTACGGAAGTAACGATAAAGTTTATACTGGTGAAAATGGTTCAACAGAATATGGTGAAGTAATTGGTGACTATCAAAACGAAGCTAGTGATGATGCCAAAAATACAGGCGATGATGATTTAGAAGGAGCTATAGGTGATTATTTCGACGAACTTTATGGTGAGGGTGGAAATGATCAAACAAATCCATAATTTATAAAAAAACGTGCAAAAGGGAGGTATTTTTATGGAAAATGAGGAATTACTCAAGGAATTTAGCGAGGCAACAACAAAGATTAAAGAGCAAATCCATCGCGATATTATTGGTCAAAATGAAGTTGTCGATAATGTTATTATTGCTATCATTGCAGGTGGTAACGTTTTATTAGAAGGTGTTCCAGGAACAGGTAAAACAAGACTTGTTCGTTCAATGGGACAAACATTATCTTTATCTTTTTCAAGAATTCAATTTACGCCAGATTTAATGCCAAATGACGTTACTGGTACAAATATTATACGTAAAAATGCAGAAGGCAATCTTGAATCTACCTTCCAAAAGGGTCCAATTTTTTCTCAAATTGTTTTAGCAGATGAAATTAACCGTGCTACTCCAAAAACTCAGGCAGCTATGCTCGAAGTTATGCAAGAACATAAAGTTACAGTGAGTGGCGTTTCATATCCTATGCAAGAACCATTCTTTGTTCTTGCAACTCAAAACCCAATTGAACAAGATGGTACATATCCACTTCCTGAAGCTCAAATGGATAGATTTATGTTTAAATTAAACATGGTTTATCCAACAGAAAAAGAATTAGCTGATATTGTTAATTTGACTCAAGAAGATCAAAAAGAAAGAGCTGAGAAGGTTGTTGATGGGGAAACAATTTTACACATGCGTAAACTTGCAACTGGAGTTCCAGTTATTGAAGATGTTTTAAATTATGCAATGAAACTTGTTCATAAAACCCATCCTGAAGTTGATAAAACTAGTGAAGTAGCTAAAAAATATATTAAATTTGGTGCCTCTCCACGAGCTTGTCAAGCTTTAATTACTGGAGCCAAAATTAGAGCATTAATGAGTGGAAATTATAATGTTTCTTATGAAGATATCGATGCTTTAGCGCTTCCAGTTTTAAGACATAGAATTAAACTTACTTATAACGCAATCAATGATAATTTAACAGTTGATGATGTCATTACAAAATTAATTGAAGAAACTCATAAAGGAAAATAGTTTATGAAGCAAATCATTGATGAACGTTTCTTATCTCAACTTGAGTTATTTTCTTTAGCAATAAAAGACAATGTTGCAGGGCTTTTTGGTGGCTCTCACCAATCCAAAAAGTATGGAACCTCATGTGAATTTGCTGATTATAGAGAATATGTCGAAGGCGATGATATTTCTAAAATTGATTGGAATATTTATGGCCGTTTTGAACAACTTTATTTAAAACTTTATCTTGATGAAAAGCAGATGTATACCAAAATTTATATTGATGCTTCAAAATCAATGTCTTTTTTTAATAAAGATGAATATGCTCTTCGCTTAGCAGCATCTTTAGCCTATTTATCGGTCTCTGAAATGGATAGAGTCTCAATATATCTTGTCAAAGATAAAAGTGTTATTCCACTTTTTGAAAAGATTATTGGCCGAGAAAAGTTTTTTGAAAATATTGCTAAATTAAATGATGTAACCTTTGATGGCGATGTTTTTATGTCTGAAGCAATCATGAGAAGTGATGTTGGATATGGAAATGGTAAAAGTATTATTATTTCTGATTTTTTAACTTATAACGATTATTTTTCAGCTATTGATTATTTAAGAGATAAACATCGTGATGTTTTATGTATTCAACTTCTAGCTCCTGAAGAAATTAATCCAGCAGCTAGAGGTAAACATATTTTATATGATGTTGAAGATACTAGTCGCTTTTTTAAAGGAAGTATTAATCGCGACATTTTAACTGCTTATCAAAAAGCTTTAGAATTTGTTGAAGATCGATTATTAAATTATTGTGCTTCAAGAGAAGCTGATTATACACTTTATGATACATCTATTTCTTTAAGAGAACTTTTCATGGATCGTTTATTCAATAAGGGGGTGATTAGATGAGTTTTAATTTTCCCTTTGGTCTTCTTCTTTTAATAGCAATCCCTGTTTTAATAATCATTTATATTATTAAGAACAAGTATAAAGAAAAAGTAGTTTCATCTAGTTATATTTGGGATTTAAGTAAAAAATTCTTAAAGAAGAAAAACCCATTTAATACAATTGCTAATCTTTTAAATCTTATTCTTCAATGTTTATGCATAACCTTTTTAAGTTTTTTTTTTGCAGATCCTGTATTTAATTCTAAAAATTCTGCTGAAAACGAAGTATTTATTTTAGATGCTTCTGCTAGTATGGGAACATTAAATGAAAACGGCTTAACTCGTTTTGAGGAAGCTAAAAAACAAATTAAAGATGTAGTGGATGGATCTGTTAGCGGTTCAACTTATACGCTTCTTGTTAGTGATTCAAATTCTCGAGCAATTTGTAAAGGAATCAAAGACAAAGAAATTTTTAATTCCTTATTAGATAGAGTTCAAATTGATTATGATGAAAGCGAACTTGGAAACGCAATTAGTCTTGCTCAATCACTTTCATCTTTAAATGAAGGGAGTCGTTTTAGTTTATATACAGATAAAGATGTTAAAACAATTGATGGTTTTACCTCGGTTAATGTTAGTGATACAAATAAAAATTACGCTATCAATGATTTAAGAATTAACGATGTAAAAGTTGAAGAGAAAAAATATGCTCTTTTCGAAGCAGATGTTATTTCTTATAGCGAAGATACAACTTTAGAAGTTGAATTTTTCATTAATGAGAAATCTATTGGAACTGTTGAACAAGAAGTTAAACAAAATGAACTTACAACTGTTTCATTAAAGCTTCCTAATGAAAACGGAGAATATTCTGTTTATTCTTCAGTTAAAGCTCTTATAAAAAATGAAGACTATTTAAAAGAAGATAGTGAATTTATCCTTTATGCTACAAATGATACAGAAGCAACAAATGTTTTAATTGTTAGCTATTCACCATTTTATTTTGAATCAGCCTTTAACGCATTAAATCAAAATAATTTAAAAATTTCTTATACTACAGTTGCTCCATTTGTTTATGATATGACTTCTGGAACTGTAGGATATGATGTTGTAATTTTTGATGGCTATGCCCCATCAAGACTCCCTGTTGATAGTACAGTTTGGCTATTTAATACTGGTGAATCAATTCCAAATTCTGGATTTTACGTTCAAAAAGAACTTACTGTTGAAGATCCTGGAATTAAAGCAACCTATTCAAACAATAATGAGGATCTTTTATATCAAGAATTAACTAAAAATCTTGTTAAAAGAGAAATCACTATCAAGACTTACATGCGTTATACTTTAACTTCACGATTTACAACAATTCTTTCTTACGACAATCTTCCATTTATTTTTGCCGGAAGAAATGAATTTGAACAAAAACAAATTGTTTTCAATTTTGATTTACATAATTCAGATTTCCCTCTTAAAGCTGATTTTATTATTTTGATGAGAAATCTGATTAATTATTCTAATCCATCAGTTATAACTGATTTTAATTATATGGTTAGTGATGAAGTGGCCTTGAATTTCCCTGATACAGCAATAAGTTGTGAAATTGAAACTCCTTCTGGCGAAGTTAATTATTTAGATTCACATGATATTCAAACTTACACTTTAGATGAAGTTGGAACTTATGTTGTTAAAGTTGAATCAGCAACTGGAAAAACAATTGAAATTAATCTTTTTAGTGCTTTCCCAAACAATGAAAGAAATCCACAAATTGAAGATTTAAATTCATATACTATAACCTTAAATGCGGATGCTCCAAAAGCAGATCGAATTTTTGAAGCATTGCTTGTCGTTGTAATTATTGCGCTAATATTCCTTTTAGCAGATTGGATGGTATATAGTCATGAGCAATTTTAAATTTAATAACCCTTGGTTACTTTTCTTAATAATTCCGCTTGTTGCAATAATTATTGTTGGTTTCTTTTTGATGAGAAAAGAAAAAAGATACACAAAGAAAAATATCATTTCTTTTTCTCTTCATATTGTAATTGCTGTTTTAATTTCCGTGGCTTTTGCTGATCCTCAATATCTTGCTATTGATAAAGAAACTGAAGTTTATGTTTTAGTCGATGCTTCGGCTAGTGAAAAAACTTCAGTTGATCGAATTGATTTGGCTGTTAAAAACGTAAGAAACGAAGCTTTAAAAACTCCAAATACTCGAGTTGGCGTAATTCCTTTTGCTAAAGAAGCAACGACTTTAGTTGAACTTGGTGGAGATTTTAATTCAATTAACGACATTTATAACAACACAAATTTTGATTATACTGCAACAAATCTTGAAGAAGCTTTACTTTATACTGCCGAAAAATTTCGACCAGAAGCCTATAAAAGAATTGTTTTAATTTCTGATGGAAATGAAACTGATGGTGAAGCAATTAATACAATTGAAACTTTAATGCAAGAAGGTATTACAGTTGATGTTATTAATTTAGAAGCAGATTTTCCTGTTGAAATTTCTTTAACTGGATTAAATTATGTAGACAATACTTATTTAAATAGAGAGGAAGTTGTTGAAGTTTTAATTAATTCATCTTCAGCGACAAATGTTACTGTTGATTTATATAAAGATAATAGTGTTATTGAATCTACCGACACACATTTATCAAACGGATTAAATGTTGTTGAATTTTCACTTGATACTTCTATTCCAGGTAACTTCCAATATAAAGTTGAAATTAAAGCTCAAGATGGATCAGAATTTAACGATACATTTAGCGAAAATAATGCTCGTTCATTTGTTCAAAATGTTTCAGGAGATTTCAACATCTTATTCTTAGGTACATCAAATTCACAGCTTAATGCATTTGAAGAAATGGCTGGATTAAGCAGAGAAACAACTATTGAATCTTATATTGGCAAAAAAGATGTCCCATATACTTTGGATGAATTAATTGAATACGACGAAATTATTCTTTCTGACATTGACTTATTGACTTTAAATAATTACGAAGAATTTGTCGAAAATTTATCAACAGCAGTCTCTGTCTATGGAAAATCGGTTTTTACTTTCGATTCAACTCATGTTGGTAATGATAATGATCCTGCGCTTGTTTTATATAATGATTTATTACCTGTTCAATATCAACCTGATGACTCTCGTGCTTTAGTTTTAGTTTTAGACTCATCTGGTTCTATGGGTGGTAACAATCTTGATATGGTTATTGCAGGAGCAAAAGAGGTTGTGTCTAAACTTGGTCTTAACGATTCAATCGCGGTAGTAACATTTGAATCAAATACTTCCGTTCCAGTTACAATGACCACAATTAGAAACGAAGAAAATCGTCTAGACATTATGGATAAAATTGACCGTATTACTGATGGCGGTGGAACAACGATGTTAGGTGCTCTTCGTGAAGCTTATAAGCAAATTCAAGGAGTTACAGCCGAATATAAAGACATTGTCCTTTTATCTGATGGAGATGCTGGCGATAATCCTAAAGATTTAGAAGAATATGTCACTTCTATGAGTTTTTCAAATATTTCATCGTCTTTTATTAATGTAGATGCTGAAAATTCTGATGGTGCCGAACTCATGAAAACATTAGCTAAACTCGGAAATGGTCAATACCGTTATTGTGCATCTTACACTGATTTAAAAGATATAATGGTTGATACTATTGAAGAAGAAACAATGGAGCCAATTATTGAAAAAGATTCTCCAATAATCTATCAAATAGCTGAGGATCCTTCTTTAGTAGGCGGCGTTTTAAATAATTTAGAAAACGTTACTGGTTATAATTATTGCCGTATGAAAAGCGGAGCAAATACTGTTTTAGTTGTTCAATATATTCATACAAATTCCGAAAATGAGTTAAATGTTATGGCTATTCCTTTGTATGCTTATTGGGATTTTGGTGCTGGAAAAGTTTCATCATTTACATCATCACTTGATACCAATTGGACTAGAGATTTCTGGAATGCTGAATCAGGAAAAACTTTCTTTAAAAATATTGTTAATCAAAGTTTACCAGAGAGATATAACAAATCTTTCTTAAATGTTGAATTTGAAGCAAAAGGTTCCTCTTCTAAAATTAGTGTTACACCAAACGTTGACACAAAAAATACAAAAGTTAGTGTTCAAGTTTCTTCGGATAATGAGACAGAATCTTCTACTTATGATTTAGTTTATGATGGAAGTAGTTTTAGTTATGATATTCCTACTCCTAAAGTTGGGTTTTATAACACAACAATTTCTTTCTCAAGATTAAATAGCGAAACTAATGAGTACGAACTTATCGAAACAACAAGCATAACTTATAGTTTTGATTACTCTTCTGAATTTAATTTCTTTGATGATAGTAAAAACACATTATTAAATCAAATCGCTTCACAATGTGGTGGATCAATACTTGCTGAGAATAATGTCCATTTTGATATCAGTGATAATCAATTAACAGAAGCAAGTTACATTTCTTTAATGGTTTGGATTCTTCTTGCAGCAGTTGTTGTTTATTTAGTAGATATTACAATTAGAAAATCTATCTTTAGAAAGAAAGCTAAGAAAGAAGTAACAGCGACGGCTCCTGATAATTATTTCTAATTCATATTGAACGAAAATCAATGATAAAGTGGTAGTGAGTTCGCTATCACTTTTTATTTAAGAATTGCAGGGTTTTTCAAAAACACCCTTGAAAAATATGCAGTAGACTACGTAAACTCCCTTGAAAAATATGCACCTATGTATAAAAACTCGTTTGAAAAATCTGCAGACACATTTTAATTAAACGACTACTGGAGTGTTAAATGTTGATAAAACTTTTAATAGTAAAAAGAGAATTAGAAATTGTTTTAGTTAAAAAATAATATGCCTTATAATTTAGTTGCGGAGATTTTTATGAAAATCGGTTTAATTATTGCAACAGAAGAAGAATTTGATACTTTAGTTAAAGGTTTTAATGTAAAACCTGAAGAAGAAAAAGATGATATTTATCATACTTTTTTGTTAAAAATTAATGAACACGAGGTTTATTGTGCTAATAGTGGGATTGGTGAAATTGCAGCCAGTGCTTTAACGCAATATTTAATTACAAGATACGATGTTAAATTAATTTTAAATTATGGAGTAGTTGGAGGACTTAAAAGTAATTTTAAAATTGGGGATTGTGGAATTTTAAAAAGTGTAGTTCATTATGACTTTGATATTTCAGATATTGATCCAATCGATGAAGCGACTTATCCAGAAATTGGAAGTTTTGAAATTCCTTTAACTAGAAAATATATTGATATAGTTAAAAAGTTAAATCCAGAATTACCTGAACTTATTTGCGCAAGTGGTGATAAATTCATTTCAAACAAAGACTTTAAAAATAAATTAGTTAAAAAATTTAATGCTGATGTTTGTGATATGGAAAGTGCTGGGATTGTTTTAACAGCATTAAAAAATAAGGTTGATGTCTTTTCGTTAAAAGGAGTTAGTGATACTGCAAGCGATGAAGAATATAATGCCTTTGTTGTTAAAACTTGTGAGACATTATTTAAGGTCTTAAAATCAATTCTTTATTCACTTTAATTAAAAAAGTCTATAGTAATCATTTGGAGATTATTTATGGAGATTCTTTATACAGTTATTGGACTTTTAATTCCTTTTATAGGGACAACGATTGGCTCTAGTTTTATCTATTTATTCAAAAATAAAGGAATGAGTGTTAATTTAGGCAAAATTTTTAATGGTTTTGCTGCAGGAGTAATGCTAGCAGCATCATTTTTTGGTTTGATGCTTCCAGCTCTTGAATATGAAGTTGATTATATGCCAGTAATACTTGTTGTAATTATTGCTTTTTTACTTGGTGTTATTTTAATTTTTTGTATTGATCATTTTGTTCCACATTTTCATACACAAGAGAATTATGAAGAAGGTATTAAAACACAAAAAATATCTAAAGATCAAAAAATGTTTCTTGCTGTTTTGATTCATAATATACCAGAAGGATTGTCAGTTGGTGTAACATTTGGTGTAGCTTTAGCCAACTTAACAACTGGAGGAAACATTCTTTCAGTAATGGGATCTGCTTTAATGCTATGTTTAGGAGTTGCAATTCAAAATATTCCAGAAGGTGCCATTGTTTCTTTACCATTTAAAGAAGAAACTAATTCAGCAAATAAAGCATTCCTTTATGGTATGTTTAGTGGAATTATTGAACCTGTTGTTGCAGTAATTGGAACTTTACTTGCTTATTATATTCAACCATTAATGCCATGGGCACTAGCCTTAGCTGCAGGCTGTATGATTTATGTTACTATTGAAGATTTAGTACCTACAGCAGTGAGTGGAGAAGGCAAAAATCACTATGGAATTATTGCTTTTATAATTGGCTTTTTACTCATGATGAGTCTTGATTATTTGTTAGGATAATTTATAAATTCTTTATCTATCATTAAAGCATATTTTTCATCAAAAACCCTGCAAATCTCAGATAAATCTTTAGTTAAGTAGCTTAAAGCCTTTGAATTTAAATCTATCATTTCTTGCTTATTTTCGATAGATAAAGCTTTAGTTATAGAGTATCCTTCCTTATTGTTTTTGTTTAAATAATAAGATTCACTTAAAGCTAAAACCATATCAGAAATTGTATCGCTATCTCCACCAATTGAGATAGCGTTTTTAAGTGCGTCAATATAGTTATCACTAATTAAAAAGAGATATATTGCTTGCGGAACTGATTTTTGACAAGAAATTTCAAACTTATAATTTTGAACTAAATCGCTATAATCAAAGTCCAAAGAATAGAAATTATTTTGGACATATTCTTTAATTTCTCTTTTACTTGCTCCTTGGAGTAAAAGATAAATTGATACTGCAATACATCGAGCGCCTTTTATTCCTTCTGGATGATTATGTGTAATTGAAGTTACAAAATCAGAAAGTAGTATAGTTTCGTCTAAACTTTTAGAGATGTAAGAAACAGGTGATACTCTCATTGCAGCACCATTTCCGTAACTATTATATGGTAAAGAAGACTCGCTATTTATCCATCTTAAAAAACTTGGACCATAACCTGCATTTATATATTTTCTAGTAGTATTTTTTATTATTTTGAGAAGTTCGTCTCGATTTAATTCGTCAGGAAATTTTAAAAAATAACTGGAAATTGCAAGAGTTAAAACAGAATCATCAGTAAAACGTGTTTCATGATTAAAGAAGCTAAATTCTTTAGTTTTAACATTATTAAATTCATAAGCCGAGCCAATGATATCACCAACAAGAGCACCAAACATGATTTAATTATAGACTAATCTTTACAATCTTTATATATAAAGGATTTATCTCTTCATGGTAAAATCTTTACATGAATGAATTAGAGATTAAAAACTTAACTAAAAAATTTAAGTTAAGCAAAAAGCAACAAAAGACAAATAAAACAACCAATCCTTATTTAACTGCTTTAAAAAATTTCTCCCTATCTTTAAAAGAAGGAGAAATTTTTGGTTTACTTGGACCAAATGGAGCTGGTAAAACCACAGCTTTAAGAATTATTTCTTCTTTAATTAAAGCTGATGAAGGTAGTGTTTTATTAAACAATGAAGATATATATAAAGATATAAGTGGATATCGTAAAAAAGTTGGTTTTTTAACTAGTGAACTCAAACTTGATGGATTCTTTACTCCTGATTATACCTTTACATATATGTCTAGACTTTATGGTCTTGATGAAGAAACTATTAAAAAGAATAAAGAGAAGCTATTTGAAAGATTTGGTATCAGAAGCTTTAAAGATGTTAAAATTGCTGATTTATCAACTGGTATGAAACAAAAAGTATCTTTAGCAATCTCACTTTGTAACGATCCTGAAATTATTATCTTTGATGAGCCAACTAATGGACTTGATATTGTGGCAACAAAAGATGTTGAAGAATATTTATTATCTTTAAAAGATGAAAATAAAATTATTTTAATTTCAACTCATATCTTTTCAATTATTGAGAAACTATGTGATAAAGTAGCTATTATTCTTAATGGAGAAAAAGTCTTAGAAGGTCCTTTAAAAGAACTTACAAAAGAAAAAAGCCTAAGTGATTTATTCTTTGAACTTTACGAGGAGGAAGAATAATGAATAATATTAAAACTATATTTTTTAAAGAACTTCGTCGATTTTTTACTGAACCTAGAATGCTTGCTGCTTTATTTTTACCAGGCATTATTATTTATATATTTTATTCATTAATGGGCTCTTTAATGGAAGCATCATTTGCTCCAAGTAGTGGGAAACCAAGTGATTATACTTATCAAATTGTCGCAACAAACAATTATTCAGAAAATTCAAGCGATGCTGCTCCTTTAATTTTTGATGTTTTTGATACTTATTTATCATCGAGCGAAAAAGAAAATAAAACTGAATATTTTTATATTAATACAAGTGAAGTTGATGAGTATAAAAAAGCCTTAGCTAATCATGAATATGATCTACTTATCGTATTTAATGATAAGTTTGAAGATAGTTTAGTTGGTTCAATTAGTCAAACTAAAACAAATATTTCTGTTTATTATGATGGTAGTGATTCTATTTCAACATATTTAAACTCAATATTTTCTTCTTTAATCGATTCAACATATACCAATTTTACTGTTAATATTGAAAATGGAATTTATATTGATGGTAATGTGAGCCCTGAAAACTATACATTTAAAAATATTATGAGTTTTGTAATTCCTCTTGTTACTATCTCTTTATTATTTTCAACAATCACTTCAATTTGTCCTGAAGCTATTGCTGGGGAAAAAGAAAGAGGAACACTGGCTTCCTTACTTATGACTCCAATGAAAAGAAGTGAACTAGTTGTTGGTAAAATTAGTGCTCTAACAATAGTGAGTTTATCTAGTGGGTTGGTTTCCTTTTTAGGATTAGTTATTTCCTTGCCTAATTTATATGGTGGAGGAATGACTTTATCTAATTTATTTTCTCCAGGCAGTTTTATAATGCTTCTTATATTGATATTAACAACGCTTTTTACTTTTGTAACAATTGGTCTTGTTGTTTCGGCTTTCTCAAAAACCATTAAAGAAGCTGGATCTTATTTAACACCAGTTATGACTATTTTAATGGTTTCAGCGATTATTCCTTTTGCGATTGATATGAGTAATATTGGTTTTGCTTTTATTCCATTGTTGAACATTGTTTCATCAATGAATTTGATTATTAAAGAGAGCAATTTAGATCTTATTATTCCTTATATTTCTATAACTGCAGCGATGAATATTGTTCTTTCGGCTGTGTTTGTTTTTGTTACAGCAAAGCTCTTTAACTCCGAAAAGATAATGTTCCAACGTTAAAAAACCACCAAAAAAATTAACTTTTGCAAAGTTTTTATTTTTTTTGTTGAGTTCTTGGAAAAAATCATTAAAATAGAATTTAGATGAACAAATAAGATAATTTAAGGAGGTGTATCATGGAAGCAATCGAATGTTTACTCACCAGACGTAGTGTTAGAGAATTTCTAGATAAAGAAGTTAATCAAGAAGATTTAGACATAATTTTAAAATGTGCTAGCTTTGCACCTAGTGCAATGAATAATCAATCTTGGCATTTTTCAGTAGTAACAAACAAAGAATGGCTTAATAAAATGAGTCAAATTATTGCTAAGTTCATGAATAGAGAGACATATCATGTTACTTACCATGCACCTGTTTTGATTATTGTCAGTGACAAGAGAGATAATTTGATTTATGAACATGACGGAAGTTGTGCTTTAGAGAATATTTTCTTAAGTGCGCATGCTTTAGGACTTGGTTCTGTTTGGATTAATCAGTTAGGCGAACCTGGTTTATATAGTAATCCTGAGTTTTTAAACTTACTAAAAGAGGCTGGCGTACCTGATGGATATAAGGTAGTTGGTTCAGCAGCGATTGGTTATCTTAAAAATATCCCAGAAGCTAAAAAGAGAGTTCAAGGAAACGTAACTTATTTAAAGTAAAAATACTTTAGATTTGCGGAGTTTTTTGCAAAAACTAATAGTTTATCAATAAAAATGCCAATTTTGGCCTCATTTTCATATTTTTGTCTCTTTTAATATTATGTATAATATTAAACGAGTGAGGACAATTATGGAAAAGTTTGATGTAATTATTGTTGGTGCTGGACCTTGTGGCATCTATTTATCGTATGAAATTATACTTAAAAACCCAAATTTGAAGGTTTTATTACTAGACAAAGGTAAGGATATTTATCATCGTACTTGTCCTATTTTGGCGGGTAAAATTAAGCAATGTCCTCAAGATATTTTTGGTAAAAGTGAATGCTATCCAAGTTGCTCCATGACGAGTGGATTTGGTGGCTGCGGAGCTTTCTCTGATGGTAAATTCAATATTACTAGCGAATTCGGTGGTTGGATGAGCGACTACTTACCAAAAGAAGAAGTTGTTGATTTAATTCGATATGTTGATGAAATCAACTTAAAGCATGGTGCTCCTGATAAAATTACAGATCCTAACACAAAAGAAATTTTAGACATTGAAAGAAGAGGACTTGCCGTTGGCTTAAAATTACTTCGTAGCCAAGTTCGTCATTTAGGAACAGAAGTTAACTTAAAACTCCTTCAATCAATCTATGAAGAACTTCTTGCTAAAGGCGTTACAATGAAATTTAACACTGAAATTCAAGATATAATTGCCACAAAAGAAAATGAAATTAGCGGCGTTATTGATACAAAAAAAGAAGAATATCATGCTAAATATGTTGTCTTAAATGTTGGTAGACCAGGTTCACAATGGTTATCAAAATGTCTTAAAAAACATCGCATTAAAGTCACTAATAACCGTGTTGATATTGGTGTTCGTGTTGAAACAAATGATGTTATTATGAGCGAAATCAATGAAAAACTTTATGAAGGTAAGTTTATTTATTCAACAAGTGTCGGAACAAGTGTTAGAACTTTCTGCTCAAACCCAAGTGGGCATGTCGTTGTTGAAAATAACAATGGAATTATTACTGCTAATGGTCATGCTTATAACTCAAGTGATTTAGGCAGCAATAATACCAATTTTGCTTTATTAGTTTCACACACTTTTACAGAACCATTTAAAGATAGTAATGAATATGCCGAAGATATTTCAGCTCTTGCTAATAAACTTTCAAACGGCAGTGTCATTGTTCAAAGATATGGCGATTTAATTAAAGGTAGAAGAAGTACCTATAAACGTATTGAAGAAGGATTTGTTAATCCAACACTAAAAGAAGCTGTTCCTGGTGATTTGGGATTAGTTTTACCATATAAAACTATGCAATCAATTATTGAAATGATTCAAGCTTTGGATCATATTACTCCTGGTATTGCTAATGCTCATACACTTTTATACGGAGTTGAGGCAAAATTCTATAGTGATAGAGTTGAATGTAATGATCATTTTGAAACAAAAATTAAGAACTTGTATGTTGGTGGAGATGGAGCTGGTATTACAAGAGGTTTAGCACAAGCTGGAGCAAATGGTGTTTATATTGCTCGTGATATTTTAAGTAAAGAAGGTGAGAAATAATGAACCTTAATTTATTAGTTACTGTTTTTGATGGGGGCGGAGCTGCAGCAATCTGTGACTTTATTTTCTCATTCCTTGCAATTGCGGTTTTAAATCTTTTTATTGATTATTTTGTTAAAAGAAAGTTTGTTTGGTACTCACTTTTATCTTTTAGTGTTTTATTTTTAATATCACATATTTTCCTTTTAACCTTCCTTGCTCAAATTGCATTAGCTATAATCACAGTTATTGCGATTGTTTCAATTTTTATCAATTTAAGTGAATTTAGACCAATTATCGCTAATAAATTTAATCGTGGAATTAAATTTAAGAAAAAGAAAACAACTCTAGAAGTTGATGAACCATATGCTGCAAGTGATCTTTATGACATCATCAATACGAGTGTTTTATATCTTTCTCAATATAAAATTGGTGCACTTTTATCATTTGTTAGAAATGATAATTTAACTGAAGTTTGTGAAGATGGAAATAATGGAGTTATTTTAAAAGCTCCAGTTAATGCCGAACTTATTGAAACTATCTTTTATAAAGGCACAAGACTACATGATGGAGCGGTTATTATTAAAGGCAACGTAATTTATGCAGCTGCTGTTATGTATAAAGACGTTTCAACAGCAACTCTTGATGGAAAATACGGCACAAGACATAGAGCAGCCTTAGCTATTTCTTCTCAATATGATTGTGTTACAGTAGTTGTTAGTGAAGAAACTGGAAATATTTCAATTGCTTATAAAGGTGTTTTAGAACATTATAACCGTGATACATTTAAAAACGCCTTTGCCAATATTATGGAACAAGCCAAAACTCCGATAGATACTCAGGAGAAAAAGGAAGATGCAGAGTAAAGAAACAATTTACTCTTATATTATTAATGTTTTAACTTTAGCTAAACTCGCAAAAGTTGAACTTAAACTTACAGGAAATACTGAAATGATTGATAAGATCATTTCAACTTCTTTAAGTGAACTTGATAAATTTGAAGAACTTGATACTTTAAATCCTCATCAAAATTTATCGTTAAAAGTAAAATGTGTTGTAAAAAATAAAAATGACGAAATCCTTTTGATGCAAAAGAAAAAGGAGACGGAACTATTTAGTTTTTCTCCATCATTATCTTTATCTTTCAAGGATGATATAGAAAAACATTTAATTACATTATTCGGAGAGGAAATTGGCTTCAATTACGAAATCAAAGATTTAATTAATTTAGCTGATTTAAAGTCAAATGGACTTATTAAAGAAGAATTAACAACACCAATCTATTTACTTGTTGTGAAAATTAGTGTAAATAGTAGTAGAATTATTAAGAAATGTTTTATATTTAATAAAGAATATAGTGAGTTGAATGAATTAGATAAATTCATCTTAACGAAGGGAGAATAAAATTATGTCAACACACATTAAAGACAGTGCACATTTTGCTAAAACAGTTTTAATGCCTGGCGATCCACTTAGAGCTAAATGGATTGCTGAAACTTTTTTAGTTGATTATGAACTTGTAAGCGATGTTCGTGGGATTTTTGCTTATACTGGAAAAACTAAAGAAGGCAAGGAAATAAGTGTTATGGCCAGTGGTATGGGCTGTCCTTCAATTGGTATTTATTCTTATGAATTATTTACTTTCTATGGAGTAGAAAATATTATCCGTATTGGAACTGCTGGCAGTTATCAAAAAGAATGCCATGTTGGTGATGTTATTATCGCAACAAGCGCTTCAAGCAATTCCAATTATGCAAATTATTACACCAATAAAGGTTTACATGTTTCTCCATGTAGTGATTTTGGTTTAATGATGAAAGCATATGAAAGTGCTAAGAAAAATAACATTCCAGTTCATGTTGGACCAATTTTCTCTAGCGATATTTTCTACGATCCACAAAAAGATTTTTATAAGATTCCACAAGAACTTGGAATTTTAGCTGTCGAAATGGAAAGCTATGCATTGTTCTTAAATGCAATGAGACTTCATAAAAAAGCTCTTTGCTTATTAACCGTTAGTGATTCATTCGTTAATGATGAAAAGGACTTAACTCAAGAGGAAAGAAGTCATAACTTAACAAGAATGGTTGAACTTGCTTTAACCTTAGCTTAAGGGGTGGTTAATTTGTTTTTAAATGTTTTTGCAAATATCTTTGATCCCGGGGAGAATCCAATAGGGTTTTCGATTCTAATAGTTGCAATTTGCCTTATTAGTTTATTGCTCTTATTTTTGATTATTTTTCCTATTGCCAAAAGACACTACACATTTAAAAATTTCCAAAATATTTATTACAAATCAATTCGTAAGATTGCTGATATTAATGACTATTATTTAATTAATAATTTAGTTATTAGAAATAACAACCAATTAGTTTGTCGAATTGATCATGTATTATTTGGCGATAAATACATTTATGTTATAAAAGATAGATTCTATCGTGGAGCAATTAGTGGTAATAAAGAAGATTCAACTTGGTTTTTCTATTCAAGTGATGGTAAAAAATATGAGATGGAAAACCCAATGACTATCAATGAAAAAAGAGTCGAAAAATTATCACTTGTTACTCAAATCGATCCTTCTTTCTTTATAAGTGTAGTTATTATTAATGATAACTGTGTTATTAAAAATGCAAACGAACTAAACAAGGAAAATTCTTTTATTGTTTCTAGAAAGAATCTTAAAAAGATTATCAAAATGGTAGAAAGACGTGATGTCAGATGTATGGATCAAAAGCAACTTGAATATGCTGTTCAAGATATATCAAGACTTTATGGTAAGCAATCTTATAGCGACACCACGAATGAGGATATATATTGAAGATGAAGTTTAAACCAACTGTCGATTTTAAAAAAGTTTATAAAACATTTGTTGATGAAAGTGGGTTTACAATTAAAATGAGCGGCACGATTACTGTTGCTCTTTTAATTATATACCTTATTTTTGCGTTGATTTTGAATCAAATAGGCTCTTTATCAATGCTTGGAATGTTTGATTATTTTATTGCAATTATTGGAATTTGTTTAATTTTAGGTCTTTTATCCCCTTTTATTTATAGCTTTTTTGCTATTAATGGTGGGCTTCATACACCAGCTAGAGAGAAGATAAAATACACTAGTTTTTTAAAAACTTATATTATTGGAACTAGACCTCCTTTTAATGGACAATTACGAATTTCTTTAACCTTATTAAAAGCAATTTGTTTAAACATTTTATTAAGTTTATTAGTTTCTTTTATTGTTTATTTCATTTCATTTGTACCAAATACAGAGCTTAATATTATTGTTAATGAGATTTCATCTGTTTTAACAAGTGTAGGCGAAAGTAGTAGCGAGATGATGGGTGAACTTGAAAATATCTTATATGCTCATCAAGATTTTATTAATGAAATTGGATTATTAAGTCAATTCTTCCCATTAATTGCTGCTGTTTACTATTTTTTACATTCAATTGCAAAATCCACTTTTAAATATTATTTAGCTAGTGCTTTAGGACCAAGATCTCCTAAACAAGCTATTGATTTTATATTTAATCGTACTATTAAAACAAATAAAAAAGATTATAACTTAAATTATTATTTAACAGCTTTCCCAATTACAATTATATTTTTGGTTTCATTTACTTTAAGTTATTTCTTATTTGGTTATTTAGGACCGGCTCAAATGAGTTTATCTATTATTTCTTTAACTTCAATTGTTATAAGCGCAATTTTGTGTTTACCATTTTTGCCTATTATTTTTAATACGCATGAAGAATTATGGGGTAAATATTGGGCTTTATTTATGGGTGTATTTTTAGAAAATGCTCAAAGAGAACTTGAAGCTTATAAAGCCAATAATGATATGGCGGCTAGACTTGGTGCTGAAAATTTAAAGAAAGCTGAAGGCTCCCTTGACACCTTAAAAAATAGCTTTATTAATGAGCTTAAAAAGAAGGGTTACGATGATAGTGATTTTGAAGATTTAAGTGCCGAAGAAATCTATAAAAATTATGCTGAAAATGAGTCTTATTTACCATATAAAAGAAAGATGGAAAGGCTTAGTAAAGAGAAAGAAGAAAAAGAAAACACACCAGAAAGTGAAAATAATGGTGAAGAAAAAAGTGATAATAACGAAAATGAAGGAGAGAAGTAAATGTTCTCTCCTTCATTTGTTTAACTGAGAAAATTATTAAAAACCTTTTAAAACTAAACTATTTTTTGTGGTTTTGATTTAAAATGCTACTTATTTCTACATAAATTTTCTGGTGCTTAAAGATTTATAAAAAACCTTTTTTGCTTAATAAATTGATGTTTTAATTAAAGAGATTTAAGTACAAAAATTGAATCAAAACATTCTTGTTTTAAAGGCAAGAAAAGTTAAAAAATCCGGAACGTAATTTAGAGAAAAAAAGTCCGAAAAAAGGTAAAAAAAAGACGGAAATTTCTTCCGCTTTATGTGCATCTTTGATACACTATATAGGCACGCATCTTACGACGCGCTATTCTTGAAACTGGAGCAAGTGACGAGAATCGAACTCGCATATTGACCTTGGCAAGGTCACGTTCTACCACTGAACTACACCTGCGTGCTTGATTATTATATGATATAGATAAATTTTATGTCAACACTTAATTTTAAAAAAATGGAGAAAAATTTTATGGACGTAAGAAAAGAATTGGCTGATTATATTTTTCCTTCAATTCATGAGACAATTGAAGGCCTTGAAAAAAGATATCCAGAAAGAGAACTTAAAGAAGGTAGTAAGGTAACTCGTTTTGCACCTTCTCCAACTGGTTTTTTGCATACAGGTAGTTTATTTACATCTTTAGTGGCTTACAAAATGGCTAAAGATAGTGGTGGAATTTTTTATCTTAGACTTGAAGATACTGATACAAAAAGAGAAGTTGAAGGTAGTGCTAAACTTTTAATTAAACAATTACATGATTTTGGAATTATCCCTAATGAAGGTTATTTAGGAGATAGCGAAACTGGAATATATGGTCCATATGTTCAATCTGCTAGAAAAGAAATCTATGAAACTGTTATTAAAGATATGTTAGCTAAAGGGTTAGCTTATCCATGTTTTTTAACAGAAGAAGATTTAAGAGTCCTAAGAGAAGAACAAACTAAAAATAAAGAAATTACTGGTGTATATGGAAAATATGCAAAATATCGCGATTTAAGTCCAGAAGAAGCTCTTAAATTGATTAAAGAAGGAAAACTATACGTAATTCGTTTTAAATCAAGTGGTAACCATTTAAACAAGATTAAATGTCATGACGAAATAAGAGGAGACCTTGAATTAACAGAAAATGATCAAGATATTGTTATTTATAAAAGTGATGGACTACCAACATATCATTTTGCTCATGTTGTAGATGACCACTTTATGAGAACAAATCTTGTAACTAGAGGAGAAGAATGGCTTTCATCTTTACCAATCCACTTAGAACTTTTTAAGGCTTTAGGATTTAAAGCTCCTAAATACGCTCACCTCCCAGTTATTATGAAATTAGATAATGGAAACAGACGTAAGCTTTCAAAAAGAAAAGACAAAGAAGCTAGTGTTGATTTCTTCTTAAAGGAAGGCTATGAACCTCATGCTTTACTTGTTTATTTAATGACTATTGTAAATTCAAATTATGAAGACTTTATTGTTCGTGATAAAGATTATGATTTAGACCATTTTAAAATGTCATTAAAGAAGATGTCTTTAGATGGAGCTTTATTTGATAACGACAAATTAGATTTCTATGCTAAAGAAGTTCTTTCAAAGATGAACAAAGAAGAAATCAGTAAGAAAGCGTATGAATGGAGTAAACTTTATTCAAAAGAATTAAAAGAATTCATTGAGAAAGATTATTCTCGCTTTGAAGAAATTTTAAATATTGAAAGAGAAAAGAAAAATCCTAGAAAAGACTATGCTAAATATTCAGATATTTATCCTGTAATAAAATTCTTTGACCATGATATTTATCTTGAAATGATTGACAATATGGTATTAGATTTTAATCCTAATATTTCAAAAGAAGTTATCAAAAAATTCTTAACTTTATATAAAGACAAAGGTTTTGCATTAAATTCTGATGAAAATACTTGGTTTACTAGCGTTAAAGAAGTTGCTTCACAATGCGAGTTCTGTGTTGATAACAAGCTTTATAAACAAGATCCATCAAAATGGATCGGTTGCACTAATGATGCTTGTGAAATTATCCGTGTTGCTATGACTTTAAGAAAGGTCACACCTAATTTATTTGCTATTATGAAAATATTAGGTGAAGATGAAATTTCTTTCAGAATTTCAAAAGTCATCGAAAAAATATAAGGACAAATTTGGTAGATATGAAAAAAATCAGAAACACTTAACAAGAAAATTAATGAAATTATAAATGAACTTGATGGAAAGTTTAAAAACGAAGAGGAACTTCTAAATTTTTTGAACTCACCAGAAATGAATGTGAGACTTAACCAAAAAATGAATGAAAAAGATGATGAAGAAGAACTTTATGAGAAATTTGAAAGAGCTCATAGGAAAAGAGAAGTTTAACTTTATGGAGAAAAAATTCTAAAAAATCATCCCGATGATTTAGATGTTTTAATGAAAATCATTGAGTACGAGTATCCAGATAAAGTACTAGAAAAATATCTTGAGTTAAAAGATAAATATCTACCAAAATTTAAAGAAGAAAATGAATTGAATGATTCTTTTGACGTATCTGAAGATGTTCATCTTTATGGTATTTGGGAGAATCGTCCTTTTTTCCGATTGCTCTATAACATTGCCTCTTTAGAAGCCTCAGAGAAAAAAATATTTAGAAGCTTACAATGATTTTAAGTTTATCTTAAAAATCAATCCTAACGACAATCAAGGTGTTAGAGATGATGTAGCAATACTTGCTTATGAGCTTGGCGATGAAAAAGAGGTTAATTTGTTATCTCAAAAATATCCTGGTGAATCTGCTATTGAGTTTTCGAAAGCTTGTTTTGCTTTAGAAAGAGATAAAAATTATAATAAATTCATCAAAAATTATTTAATATAAATAAATTTAAATCGTTTTTTATTAAATAATGATAATTTGTAAAAATTTATAAACAATAAAATAATGCTTCATTATCGTTATTTTTTATCATATTAAATAGTTAAAATTTAACTATTTAATATGACAATCTAGTATTGAAAAAAGTGTGATTTTATCGTTAAAAAAATCATTTCGTTGACTAAATAAATACGAAAAATTATTAAGATATATTAAGATTTCTTTACATTTTAAATGTTTCTTTAAAATTAAATACATATATAATTTATATCCATAGAGAGTTGAAGGGAATTTATGGATGA
>CALVLC010000052.1 GCA_944336335.1 uncultured Bacilli bacterium
CAGAAATAGAACTCCAAATATCACAAATTAACGTTTTATGTTAATTATCATTAATAATAATTTTCACAAATTTAAGTAATCACAAACTCATGTAAAAACACTATCAATTTAGATAATTCAATGCAAAAACCATGCAAAAGTATATTATTTTTCACAAATATCGCTGTTATTTTTCGATTATTTCAAATTATAAAAAAGAGGCAAGTATTTCGCCTGCCTCATTAAATTTCAATAATTTATTTATTTACTCTTTAAAGAATGATAAAGAGCTAAATATTCTTTACTTGGATTTGTCCAAGAGTGATCAACTTTTAAAGCATTTAATCTCATCTTTTCAAATTCTTTTGGACGAGAATTATAAACCATCATAGTTAATGCAGTTGCTTTTAAAGCATCATTAACACTGAAATTATCAAACCCAAAACCATCAGCATCTTTATAGTTATTTAATCCATAATTATATGGGATAACACTATCTTTTAAGCCACCAGTTCTTCTAACAATTGGCAAAGTTCCATAACGTTGAGCAATCATTTGACCAAGTCCACAAGGTTCAAATGCACTTGGCATAATGAAGAAATCACTTGCGGCATAACATTTATGAGCCATTTCATTGTTGTAACCAATATAAACTCTAACGTTATGTAAATATTTCATATGGAGTGCATTGTAATAATCTTCAGCGTATTTTTCTCCACTTCCAACAAGAGCAAAGTTGCCACCACTTGAAACAACAAAATCAGCCATTGCGTTAATAAGTTCTAACCCTTTTTGATCAGATAAACGAGAGACGACACTATATAATGGCTTCCCTTGTTCTAACTCAAATTCCTCGCAAAAAGCCTTTTTATTTAATCTTTTTCCTTCAGCAAAATTCTTTTGGTTATAGTTTTTATAGATTAATTTATCATGAGCTGGATTAAATTCTTTATAATCCATACCATTTAAAATGCCTGAAAAATCATTTTGTCTTAAGATAAGATCATACCATAAACCTTTTGAGCCATCTGGTGTTTTAAGTTCATAAGCATGAGTTGGTGAAACCGTTGTAATTTTATCAGCATAACGGATACCAGCTTTAAGTGTTGAAACTTGACCATCAAGTCTAATCTTACCAGAATAGAATAAGCTTTGATCTAGTTCATAAAGGTCATAAAGACCATCAACACCAAAATAACCTTTAAATAAAGGATTATGAATTGTTAAGATTGTTTTAATTTTCTTTAATTGAGTGTCATGTGAATATTTCTCTTTTAATAGGCAAGGAAGCATCCCGGTTTGCCAGTCATGGCAATGAACAACATCAATCGCATAAGGTAAACGACGAATAAGTTCGATAACGGCTAGTGAAAAATAAGCAAATCTTTCACCATCGTCAAAATAGCCATATAATCCGCCATTTCTTGCAAAATAACCATCGTTTTTAACTAAATAATAATCAATTCCTTCATACTCGATATGCATAATTTCAGTTGGAATTGAACGCCAATTCATCTTGACGTTAAAAGTATATAAAGTTTTGAAACGATATTTCTTTTTATCAATACTCCCATAAAAAGGAGAGATGATACTCATCGTATCATCTTTTTCTTTTTTGACTATTTCTTTTGAAAGAGCATAAACAACATCAGCTAAACCACCTGTTTTAGAAAATGGTAAAGCCTCACTACTGCACATTAAGATATTCATAAATTAAACAATTACTCCTCTTGGGAAATAAAGTGGGTGTGATTCAGTTCCGTAAACATCCTTCTTGTTTTCAAAGATAGTACGTTTATCAGCAATTACATTTTTAAGGTGAACACCTCTTTTAATTGTGGTGTGTGTGAAAATGATTGAATTTTCCACGATGGCCCCTTCTTCAACAGTAACGTCACGAGATATAATTGAATTTTTAACTGTGCCTTCAATATTTGTTCCATTTGCAATCAATGAATTTGAAACATTAGCATTTGGTCCATATAAAACTGGATGTGAGTTATGTGTTGTTGTGTAATATGTCCATTCTGGATCTTGGAAGAGTTCCTTTAAAACTTTTGGATTATTTAATAAATCTAATGAATATTTAAAATAATGTTCTAAAGAATCAAAGAATCTAACAAAACCAGTAAATTCAATCGCATTTACTCTTGTAACGTAATTAACAAGATAAGCAACCATGCTTTCAACATTAATCATTGCTGAAATTTGACTTGATTTAACTAAAAGTTCAAGAAGTAATGATTTATCAATAACCATTGTATCTAATAAAATATTAGCTCTTGATGATTTTTGATCTTGATATATTTTTTGAACACAGTTTAAGTTATCAACCACAAGTTTCATACATTTTGAAAAATCGCTAGATTCTTCAACTTTTTTGTAAACAAGTGAAACTTGTTTTCCGCTTTTAATATGATCTTCAACTATCTTTTTATAGTCCATCTTCATAATAAAAGCACTATTTGTAATAATTACATATTTAACTTTGTCATCATATAAAACGAAGTCATTTTCTTTAATATTGTTAATATCTGTATTAAATACAGGATTAATAATACCTTCTTCGTTAATAAGAATTGAAAGATAACCTGTTTTTGGATTTGCTAAATATGTATTGGTATTTCCAATATGTTTATAAATTGAATTTGAATGATTTTTAGCAAGAACGCAAATATTGTCGATTCCACTATTTGATAAGTTAGATAAAGCAAAATCGATAAATGCATATCTTCCAAAAAGAGTTGTACTAGCAAGAGGTCTATCTCTTGTAAGAAGACCTAAATCACAATTTTCGTATAAATCAATCAATGCTAAAACGTTATTCATAACTAGTCTCCTTATGCAACTAATACGACTTCTTTGCCATCTTTATTGATGACCTCGCCATCTTTAATTTCGGCATTTGGTCCAACAATAGCTTTTTCAACGTAGGCGCCTTTTCCAATTTTAGCACCTGGCATAACATAACTTCTTACAACTTTCGCTTTTTCATCAATTATAACTTCATTTGAAATAACTGATTCAATAGCTTGGCCTAAAACTATAGCCCCTTGATTTATTAAACAATCATCAACAATAGCATCTTTTCCAACAAATTGAGGCATTGAGTGAGTATCTTCACTAAAGACTGTTGGGAATTCAGAGAAATGAATAATATCTTCTTTACCCATTGATGGAAGAAGTTCCATGTTGGCAGCATGTAATGAATCAAGTGTTCCAACGTCTCTCCAATAACCAGAGAAACGATAAGCCATAATTTTCTTATTTTCAGCAAGTAAAGTAGGAATTATGTTACTACCAAAATCATGTGATGAATTTGGATCTTTAGCATCTTCTACAAGTGCTTTTCTTAAAGCTTTATATGAGAAAACATAAATTCCCATACTAGCTAAGTTCGATTGTGGTTTTTTAGGTTTTTCGACAAACTTTGTGATTTGATCATTGCTATCAACTTCTAAAATACCAAATCTACTTGCTTCTTCCCAAGGGACTTCAATAACTGAAATTGTACAAACAGCACCACTTGAGATATGTAAATCAATCATGTCATTATAAGTAGTTTTATAAATATGATCGCCACTTAAAATTAATACATAATCTGGATCTTCATCATCTAAAAAATCTAAGTTTTGATAGATCGCATCAGCAGTACCATTATACCAATTAGCACCTTCTTCAGTTTGATGAGGAGCTAACGATTGACATTTACCATTAACACCATCAAAACCCCAAGTTGAACCATTTCCAACATAATTTGATAAAACAGCTGATTCATATTGGGTTAAAACACCACATACCGTAATATCACTATTTGCAACGTTGGATAGCGAAAAATCGATGATACGATATTTGCCACCAAAATGGACAGCTGGTTTAGCTATCTTTTTAGTTAAAGCCTTTAAACGGGTACCTTTACCACCCGCAAGTATCATCGCAACTACCTTTTGCGCCATTAGCGAAAACCTCCTATTTATTCTTTTTCAAATAGACGAACACAGCTCTTATTCTTGTCGTGTAAAACAATTAAGGTTTCATCAACTAATGGTGAAATATCAGGTATCTTGTCATAAGGAGCACTAAGAATAACTTGTAAGGAGAATTTTCTTAAAAGCTTAATAGCTTCAGTCATTCTGCCTCTATCCATCTTAGAGAATGCTTCATCGAATATGATAAGACGTAAGGTGTTTCCCATTTCTCCTTCATCATTGACATGATATAGTTGTGCAAAGGAAGCAAGAACAGCGATGTAGAATGGTGTCTGGGTTTCACCACCACTCTTTTTCTTAATCATTTTTGAGAGTCTTTGCTCATCACCAGTGTCTTTATTATACACTATTAAATCAAAATCGAGATAACTTCTGTAATCAGTAAACTTAGAAATGTTTTCTAAAAGCTGATTATTCTTAGAGTTATCACCAACATCAACAATTTGTCTGAAGAGATCTTCCATAACATCTTTATATTTGTTGATGAATTCTGTATCGTCTTTGCCACCATTAATAACAAGGTCATCTTTTAACATATCGTAGTAACGACGATAAACAACAGAAGGTTTTACTGTGAAACGGTATAAATCACGTCCAAAGGAAGATTGTTTTAATGCAGTATTTAAATTTTCAATTTGATCTTCGACATCTTCAATGGCACCTCTTAATTTAAAGATGAAATCATCCTTAAATTGTTTGGTTGCTTTTTGATATGAATCTTCAATCTTTTCTTTATATTCAGGAAGTTTAACATCTCTAAATTCGGTTAATTCTTTTTCAAAAACTTCGTTTGTTAAAGCTTCTACATCGTAGCTTAAATGATAATCTTGACAATAATCTCTTCTTAAACGAACAACTTGGTTGTAGATATTGTTAACAAGATATTGTAAACGTGAAAATTCGACATTAAATTCTTGGAAAATTTCTAAAACAGTTTTACCATCAGCAATTTCTTTTTCATAGATTGGTAAAGCTTGTTCACTTACTAAGAATGGATCATAGTGTGAATTAATAGAATCTTCTTTTTCCTTGATAACTTTTTGTTCAGCAAGAATTCTTTCAGTTCTAATGTTTTCAATATCTTTAATTAAGTTACCCTTTTCAAGATTAACTTTATCTTTTGATTCATTGATTGATCTAATATCGGCTTCAACATCAGCAATACGTGAATCGAGAGATTGAGCAAGTGGAGAATCATTATTTTTAAGTTCTTCATTAATGTAATCAAGAGTATTTTTAAGACCTGGTAAATCACTGATTCTCTTTAATAAAACAAAGATATTGTCGATTTCACTTGAGGTAAAAAGTTCAAGTCTATTAGCTTCATCAATTAACTCTTTGACATCTCTATAAGTTTTCAAATTTTCTAAATTTGATTGTAATTGGTGAGCTTTTTCGTTAATAAAACGGGAATCTATGTTACGTCCAATGTAACTAGAAGCATATGTTCTTGGGTTAAGTTTACTCATAGCAAAATTACGATATAAATCGCATTCCATCGTAATACCATTACCACTTTCTCTAGCTTCTTTTGGATCTTTTGATTTATGGACACGGCCTAAAAGGAAGTTGGTATAAGCTCTTGCTCCATCATGATCTGTGATAATTTCTTCAGCAAGAGATCCTTCTTGGCATTCAGGTTCACGGTCAATAATTTTTTCTTCATCAACAAGTGCTGTTCCATAGAAAGAATATTCATTTAAAAGATTTCTTAAAATCTTATAAGCATCATCATAATATTTTGGTGCAACAAAAAGATTAAATTTTTGAGCATAAAGAAGACCTTCAATCGCATTTGACCATCTTAAGTCATGAATATCAACTAAATCAGCATAAATTGAAACTTCAATATGTTTACCAAATTGCTTTTCAAGACGTTCTTCAAGAGCATTTTTAATGTAAGTTAAACGTGAATCATAGCTCTTAGTACCTTTTTTAATGTCTTGTTCTTGAGATCTAATTTCACGAATCTCTTTTTCAAGATTTTGGATAGTACGAGCTAAATTAACCGCTAAAGAAGAAACATGATTTTTAAAGATTAAAAGTGTATCTCTAAAATCAGAAAGATCGCCTTTAGTAAGTTTTGTTAAATCATTTAAATATGTATCTTTAAAGTTTTGACAAGCATGAATTACTTCTTTACTAGAATCTTTAAGTTCGTTTATTTCTTCCGCTTTGTCTTCACCTAAAAAATTAACATCAATACTTGATAAATCGGAATTTAATGCTTTAGCGCATCTTTCAAAATTTTCAGCATAGCCAGAAAGAGATCTTCTAACTATATCAACATTTTGATTGATAGCATTAATCTTTTCTTCGCAATCTCTTTTTTCGTCCTTAAAGTTTTGAGCAATACGGATTGAATCATTACTTGCTCTATCACCGATAAGTTTAGTTCTCCTACTTTCAAGTTCAGCTAAATTATCAGCAAAATCTTTAAGTTCTTCATCAATTTCAGCAATACGTTTTTGATTGCGGTCAATTAAATTATTTAAATTTCTAAGCTTAGTGTAACTTTGTTCAAGTTGACATTTTTCAATAATGTATTGAGCAATAACAAAATTTTCTTTTTGACGTTTATAAACATCATAGTTTTGAGAAATTTCTTCAAGTCTTTTAACTCTTTTTTCAATGTTATTAGCTTCAACTTCAAGTCTTTTATATTGAAGAATGTTATCTTGAAGAGCATCGAGTTCAATATTTGCTTGTGGATCACAAACATAATCAGTAATAAAAGTTGTAATATCGGTAATTGGGGTAAAAGATGTTGCTTTCTTTAAAAGTGAGAAATATTTATCTTTTAATCCGCCAAATTTTCTCTTCAAGAAGTCTTGATATTGACGATTACTATCGAAGAATTGGAATTTTCCTGGATAGTTTTCATTAAAGAATTGTAAAAGAGTTTTATAATCCATTGGGACACGATCTTTTACAAAGTTATTAATTGGAATAGCGTTTTCTAAATAGAAAAAGTGATGTTCTTCACTACCATCTTCGAAAGAATCAAAGACAATAGCCATTGTAAATGGAATTTGATTCAAATCATCAAAAAATTCAAGAGCAACATAAGATGTAAAACGCCCATTTCTTAAATATTTAAACCCACCATCAATTGTGTCACCAAGCTCGCCTCTAAGATAACCCTTTAAAGTACGAGCACTCTTATCCATAGCAGCTTTGTTAAAATAACGACCACTAGTATCGCCAAGTAAAACAACTTGGAGAGCATCGATTAAGGTAGATTTACCACTACCATTAACACCAGTTAAAAAGACAATAGGCTTAGTTTCGATGAGTTCATCCCAGAAATAATGCCAGTTAATAATTTTAATTCTAGTTAAGAGTTTCATTTAATAAGCCCCCTTGTCGATCTTTTTGTTTATTTAACTCATCAAGAGCATTGCTCATAGCAACAATTTTATCGTTATCAAGAGCATAAACAATACTTGGAAGAATGTAGAAAGAAACGTTTCCTTCATCATAACTTCCGCTAACTTTTGCAATAATATTGTGGTTATTTAAAAATCTTAGTGATTTGGCAATACCACGACCATAAAGTCTTTTTCCTGGCATAACAATTCCATCATCAAGCATAGTTTTAATTAAACCAGGAGTTGTAATATAAATTGCTTGAGTTGAGGAGTTTGATTCATTCTTTTCATTTTCATAAATCAAACGTAAAGCAAAAATGATTAAAGACGTCTCTCTATCCATTCTAATTCTGTTTTCAGAATAAAAATTAGATAAAGCAATTACCCCTAAAATAACGTCTTTTTCAATATTCCAACCACTAAATTTTAAATAATCTTGGATTAAATCAAAGTGACGCTCAATATATCGATAAGTTTCATTAGTTCGCATAAGTTTTTCTTTTGGATCAAAAATGTCACGAACAACAAAACCTTTAAGTAAAAGGGTGTTAACTACTGAAGAGAATTCATTTTGCTCACTTGGTGGCATTTTAACAAAATCTTCATTAAACATAAGCATCACTCCTTTTTAATAAAATCAAAATTAGGAACAATATATCCATCAGTATGGACTTTTCCTTTATCAACTTCTTCTACATAGTAGAAGCAATTTTCATCGTCTTTTTTAATGACAGCTAAAATTAAACAAATAAAAGCGTCAAAATTTACAAGTGGAATTTCACTAATATTAATTCTTTCTTTGTCACCAAAAGCTTGTTCCATAAAACCATAAACTTTTTCATCGGTGAAAATTGCTTTAGTGTTCTCCAAAAATTCATCCATCATGTAACCAGTGGCTTCATCAAAAGTGACAAGTTCCATTGGTTCACCTTCAAGTTTGAATTTTCTTAATATCGGTAAAGTTACACTTGTTGAATCGATATAACCTTGTTCATAAAAATATAAGGCATCTTGCATTTTGGAAAGAATCTTTGAAAGTGTTCTTGTATCATTAACATTTTTAGCATATGTTTTAAGAATATTCTCAAGATGTCCTTTGATTGTACGGTCATTATTATTAAGATAAAGAATTTTATTGGTGCTACTTTTGGTATAAGCATTATTTTCTTTATCGATTCCACTAATTAAAACATTTAGTCTTTCGTAAGTATCTGTAATGTAGTTAATTTTCTCAATTACATCCTTTTCGATTTCTTTTTTATCATTTCCAGCTGCTGAAACTGAAGCTTGAACGACAAGTTTATCTCTTACTTCTTTATCATTTAACCAACCATCTAAAATACGAATAATTGGTCTTTTAAAACGAGCAACACTATCAAATGTTTTTAAAGGGTGATAATAACGATCGCTAATCTTTCTTTTATAAACGTCAAAATAATCATGTAAAACACGATTAGTATCGAATAATTTAGAAAGTTTTGATTTAAATATACGAATTGAATTAGTTAAAGTTAAAAGTTCAACTTTAAGTTTTTTAGTATTATCAAAAGCTCTAACAAGAGTGACATACATGAGTTCATCTCTTTCTTCATCTTCAAGTTTAAGTTCACTATAAGTTGAATGAACTAAAGATAAATATGGAGATTCTTCATCAGAAATAATATCTTTAAAAGCTTTTAAGATAATAATTGTATATTGAGGTAAAACGATAGTTTCTTCAAACGTATCTGGATTCATTGCAACATCAATCCAACCAGTTTCTTCAAAACGACGACAAATAAAACTAGCTTTACTAGAAACTGTGTTCATGAGCAAAGAATCATCTTCGCTTGCATCGAATTCTTCGTCTTCGTATGTAAACTTATCAAGATCTTCAGCTCTTTCTTTAAGGGTTTTGATGAAATCATTTTTAGAAATTATTGTTTCATCATTTTCCATCAAAGAATATAAAATAAGGAGGCTTTCAACGTATATGTATCTATTTTTCCCCCCAAACAAACCAAAATAGTTTTGTGGAATAATGTCAAATAAATTCATTTTTTTACTTCTATCAAATTATATCATTTATTGCTATAATGTACCTACAAATTTTTCTTAAATTTTTATGAATTTTGAAAGAATTTACCCTCAAAAGAGCAAGATTTTAAAGATATTCGCACTATATGCTTTAGTACTTCTTCTTTTAATTTATGGGATTTTTTCATCACGTTTTGGATGGGCTTATCAAGGTGAAGAAATGCTTGTTTCTTGTATAGTGCAAGATGTGGCATGTATCGTTGTTTGGATAGTACTTTGTGTCATTTCTTATTTTATCTTAACTAAACAAAACTATTATGTAATTTTAAAAGAAGGAATTATTCATCACAAATGGACCAAAGAAGTTCGTTATGAATTTAAAGATATATTATATATCGATGAAGAGTATACTGAAAAACACTCTACTCTTCTTTTTTATACATCTAAAGGGCATGCTATTTATCTTGTTTTAGATAAAGAAGAAAAAATATTAAAAGCTGTTCAAAATAAATCTAGAAATTTGATATCAAAACAAGAATATCACAATAGATTTCCAAATGTTTCTATGTAAGGATGGAAAATTATATGAAAAAAGATTTAGGCGTAAAAAGTTATATTTATCCTCAACCAGTATTAATGATTGCAACTTATGATGAAAATAAAAATCCGGATTGCATGAATGCTGCCTGGGGTGCTATGAGCGACAACAATAAAGTAACTATTGCTTTAAGAAGTGACCATAAAACAACAAAAAATATACTACTTACTAAAGCGTTCACCGTCTCACCTGCTACCTTAAAATATGTCAAAGAATGTGATTATTTAGGCATTGCAAGTGGTAACAAAGTCAAAAATAAACTAGAAGCTTGCAATTTTCACGCTACTCCTTCTAGATTTGTAAATGCTCCATTAATCGATGAGCTTCCACTTACACTTGAGTGTAAAATGTTAAGTTATGATGAAAATACTGAAATTTTAGTTGGTGAAATTTTAAATGTTTCAGTTGATAAAAGCATTTTAACTAATGGGAAAATCGATCCAGATAAACTTGAAGCAATTTCTTATGATCCTGCAAATTTTGCCTATTTACTAGTTAAAGGGAAAGTAGGAAATGCTTTCAAAGACGGCAAAGATTTATTAAAATAGTAAATACAACTCATTAAATAATTTTTTTGCTTTACATGATTTAGTTATCTATGCTAAAATCTTAAGGCTGATTTGAAAGGAGGAAACGAAATGTCAAGAATTTGTCCTATTACTGGTAAAAAACCTATGAGCGGAAACAATCGTTCACACAGTTTAAGAGCCACAAGAAGAAGATGGGAT
>CALVLC010000053.1 GCA_944336335.1 uncultured Bacilli bacterium
TCAAATACATATATATTTAACGTCTCTATAAGAGAAAATTTTAAATTAGCCGATGAAAACGTCAGTGACGAAGAAATTGTTAATGCTTTAAAAGAAATGAAACTAGAAAATCTTCTTAATTTAAAAGAAGGAATAAATACTATTATTAACGAAGATTCTACTAACATTTCAGGTGGTGAGAGGCAAAGATTAGCTTTAGCTATAAATTTAATTAAAGAAAAAGAAATATATATTTTTGATGAAGCGACTTCAAATATTGATGTTGAAAGTGAAGAAATAATCATGAGTACGATTTCAAAAATTGCAAGTAACCACACTGTAATATTGATCTCTCATAGATTAGCAAACGTTGTTAAGGCCGATAATATTTACTATCTAGAAAATGGATCGATTCTTGAAAGTGGTAATCACCAAGAATTAATGGATCAAAAAGGGGCTTATTTTAATCTCTATTCTAGACAGAAAGAATTAGAAGAAGGTTATAAAAATACCGCTGAGGGCTTAAATTATGCAAAATAAATTAAGAAGAAATGGCCTAGTAATCATGTTTAACCTTGTTAAACTTTTAGGTCCGTTTGCCTTGGTGATGATTTTAGCAATACTTAATGGCACATTAGGATTTATCGCCTCAATGGGTGTAACTATATTTGGTGCTTTAGGTATAGCTAAACTTTTAGGTTCTAATGTTTATTTAAGTTATGAATTAATTATAACTTTAGTTATTGTTTTTGGCGTATTAAGAGGAATATTAAGGTATTTTGAACAGTATTCAAACCACTATATTGCCTTTAAACTATTAGAAATATTAAGAAGTAAGATTTTTAGTAAATTAAGAGATTTAGCTCCTGCAAAATTAGAAAGCAAACAAAAAGGCAATTTAATTGCGATTCTTACGGCAGATATTGAAACTTTAGAAGTATTTTATGCGCATACGATTTCTCCAATTTGTATAGCTTTGCTTGTTTCATTAAGTGTCTTTTTATTTGTGGGCTTTGTGTCAAGCTGGTTTCTTGCACTTGTAGCCTTAATTGGCTTCATTGTTATTGGAATTTTTCTTCCTATATTTTACTCAAAGATTTTAAAGAAAAGTGGTGTTGAATATCGAAAGAAGTTTGCTTCTTTTAATTCATATTTTTTAGATTCTATAAAAGGAATTAAAGAAATTATTTTTCATAATAAGGAAAAAGATAGAGAAGATAAAGTAAATGAAAAGAGTGAAGAATTATTATCTATAACTAAAAATATGAAAAGTAAGAACGCTCTTTTTGTGGCGATAAGCGAATTATCAGTAGCAATATTTATTGCCGTTTCTTTAATTGTCGGATTAGTGCTTTTTTACCAAAATCAGATTGATTTAGGAATGATGATTGTTGGAATTGTTACTATTTTTGGAAGTTTTGGACCGGTTTTAGCAATTTCTAATCTTCCTGGCAATTTAACTCAAACATTCGCTAGCGGTGATCGTGTTTTGAATTTGCTTGAAGAAAAACCACTAGTTGAAGACATAAAAGGTCAAAATGAATTTGTATTTAATTCTTTAAAAGTAAGTAATTTATCTTTTTCATTTGAAGATGGAGATGAAATACTCAAAAATGTTAATTTTGAAGTTAAAAAAGGTGAAATTGTTGGGATTATTGGACCTAGCGGTAGTGGCAAATCAACAATATTAAATCTTTTATTGAGGTTTTATAAAAAGGATTCAGGAGAGATTTTATATAACGATATTGATATCGACAAAATAGACTCAAGTTCATTAAAAGACAATGTAAGTCTAGTTTTACAATCAACATATTTATTTAATGAAAGCATTTTAGAAAATTTAAAACTTGCAAAAGAAAATGCCTCTTTTAATGAAATTGTAAATTCAACTCGAAAGGCTAACATACATACATTCATTCAAGGTTTAAAAAATGGCTATAAAAGCGAAATTAAAACCATGGGAGACAATTTATCAAGCGGTGAAAAGCAAAGATTAGGTCTTGCAAGGGCTTTTCTTAAAAATACCCCTTTAATTCTTTTAGATGAACCTACAAGTAATGTGGATTCTATAAACGAAGGAATAATATTAAAGTCAGTTTTAGAAGCGAAAAAAGATCGTGCAATTATTCTTGTTTCACATAGAGAATCGACAATGGCGATAGCAGATCGTATTTATCGATTCGAAAACAAAACTTTAAAGGAGGTTAAGTAGATGGAAGAAAAAAGAGACAATTTTGACGAAATCGTTGATGAACTAAGCAGCTGTAACACTAACGAAAGTATACAAAACGAGAGTAAAAAAGTGAAGAATTGCAAGGTTATTAATGAAAATAATCAAAATGAAGAAGATAAGATTTTCAAAAGATTTAAAATAAAAGACATTGTCTTTTTAGCAATTATTAGTGCCATCATGCTTCTTAGTGGAGCTTTTATGCCTTTAGTTGCTAACGTTCCTCTTTTTGGAATTATAGAATTATGTTTAGGTTTACAATTTTCACTATTTCCTGCAATAGGCATGATGAAAGTTAGAAAACCTGGCTCTTTACTTTTTATGTCTTTTTTTAGTGGAATAGTTTTGATATTTATGAACACTATAATGTTCTTTTGTCTTTTACTTTGTGCACTAATTTCTGAGGGTTTAACACTTTTAATTTTTAGAGGTTATAAAAGTGACTGGGCATCATTTTTTGCTTCAACAATATATATGCCTTTAACTCTTCCTTTTTTATATTTATGGTATAAATTTTTCTATTCATTTACTGGTGAAGAAGGGGAGGCTGTTTCAGCGTTTATAGGAAGTGATGTTGGTACAGCAATTGGGATGAGTGTAGCTGTAATTGCTCTTTGTGCACTAGGAGCTTTCATTGGTGTGATTATTACTAGAGAACTTAAAAAAGCAGGAGTAATTAAAAAGTGAAAAGCTTTTTTAGGTATCAATATAATAAAATTTACCCTTTATTAGCAATTATTCTAGGTTTAACAATTGTAATTTTTGGATTAGTTTTTGCTCAAACATACTCTTGTTCTTATTTTTTGATTGGTGTGTATGTTCTTTGCTTTTTCTTTATAGATTATAGAAAATGTTTAAAAGTTTTACCTTTTTTCATTGTTTTGGGTGGTTTGTTCTTTTTATTTACTTATTTAAGCTCAAAAAGAATCGATCAAAGTGTGTTTATGGTGAATCGTATTGGCGCTTTTATGGTTGGAATGCTTCCGGGCATGAGTGTTGGAGCTGAAAGGTTAGCTAGAAATTTATCTCAACTTCATGCACCAAGAAGCTTAGTAATTGGAATGCAGATTGCTTTTTCTTTTATGCCAACCTTGGTTAATGAAATACAACGCGTGAAAGAAGCGATGAAAACTAGAGGAAGTTATACTTTATTTAATCCTAAAGTTTTATATCGTGCTTTTTTGATTCCTTTTATTACAAGAATTGTTGATATTAGTGATACTTTATCTTTAAGTATTGAAACTCGTGGTTTTGATTTAAAAAGTAAGAATTATACCGTTT
>CALVLC010000054.1 GCA_944336335.1 uncultured Bacilli bacterium
TTTCGTTTCTTCATGTTCACTACTATTTTCTTTAGGATTTTGTTCACTATTTTCATTATTTAAATGAACTTCTGCAGAGTTTTCTTCAGAAATTGAAGATTTATTTATAATTTCAACATCTTCTACCTTGTTAGTTTCTTCACTCACAGAAGCATCTTGAAGAGTAGTATTTTCACTTAAAGTTTCTTCATGTTCACTAGCTTCTGCATTATCAAGCTTAGCATCGATTTCATTCATTTCTTGATTGTATTTTTCAACTTCAGCTTTATTAGCTAGAACAAAGTGACCTGGTCTAATTTCAACAAAGCTTGGTTTATCGACACTATAGTCATGAACTTCACTAGGATTATAAATAATTCTTATACGATTTTTTTCTGCTACTGGATCAGGTTTAGGAATAGCACTTAAAAGTGATTTTGTATATGGATGCAAAGGATGTTTGAATAATTCTTCACTTGTTGCTAACTCTACTATTTCTCCAAAATACATAACAGCTATTCTATCGCAGAAATATTTAACTACCGAGAGATCATGAGCGATAAAAAGCATCGAAAGATTCATTTCGTTCTTCAAATCGTTTAAAAGATTAATAATTTGTGCTCTAATCGAGACATCAAGCGCAGAAATTGGTTCATCACAAATAAGTAATTTTGGATTCATTACTAAAGCACGTGCAATACCAATTCTTTGTCTTTGACCACCTGAAAATTCATGTGGATAACGGCTAGCATAATCTTCAATAAGACCAACTCTTTCTAAAGCAGCAACAACTTTTTTATGGTTTTCAGCTTTATTATGATAACCTTGGATTTGTAAGCCTTCAGAAATAATCGATTCAACAGTCATTCTTGGGTCAAGTGAATCAATAGGATCTTGGAAGATCATTTGAATTTCTCTCATCAAATTGTGCTTTGCTTGATTCTTGACGTCTTCTATCTTTTTATTGATTTCATAAATTCTGGTTTTATGTTTGCCCTCTTCTTCTTTAAAGTAAGAATCATATCCGTTTTGATCAATTTGATGTTCACTAAGCTTTTTATCTAAATCTAATTTAAAGTTATTAAAATTATCGTTTTCTTTGCTTAAAGCTTCACGATAAGGTTTCAAGGACTCATTTAAATTGATACCAGTTTCACCTGCATGTTTATCATCGTGCTTAATTTGTTTAATTTTTGCTCTTTGTACTTTACAAATATTAGAAGCGTATTGTTTAGCTTGAGCAACCTCTTTTTTGTATTCTTCAGAAGTTATTTCGCCACTTTTTAATGCTTTTTTTAGCTCTGAAAGTTTATTGTGCAAACGAATCTTAGTATATTTTATTTCTTTTTCGTTCCACCTAGAACCAGCAGCTATACGGTATCCTTTATAGTAAATAGAGCCCGAGGTGATATTATATAAACGCATAATTGAACGTCCAGTTGTAGTTTTACCGCATCCAGATTCGCCAACTATACCAAAGCATTCACCTTCCTTAATTTGAAATGAAACATCGTGAACCGCTTTTAATTTGTATCTATTAGGACCACTGCCAAAAAAGAAGTATTGTTTTAAGTGATTGACAGACAAAATAATTTTGTTGTCTACATACTCTTGCTTAAACTTACAAGAATTACGAATTCGAGAAAGCGTTTCTTCTTCATTTTTACTATCTTTTAAAAGATCAACCGCAATAGGATGCTCTGATTTTTCATCATCACCTTGTTCAATATTAAAATTTGTTTCCTGAGAATCCTGATAAGCTTCTAAAGAGGTTTTGATAAGTTGTTTTTTTGAAGATTCTAAAATTTCTTCATCAATTTCTTTTTTTGTTTTTTTATTGAACAACATCTTCTTTTACCTCCTCTAATTTAGCTTTTTCGATTCTTTCGCGTTCCGCTTTTAAAGAATTAGCGATTCTTGTTTTTACGATTTGAGGCATTTCAACTTTTGCCGCATCAGGATAAAGTAGCCAAGTTGCAGCATAATGTGTGTCAGTCACTTTAAAAAATGGTGGTTCATATTTAAAGTCAACTGCCATAGCATACTTACTTCTTAGAGCAAAAGCATCACCTTTTGGTGGGAAAAGCATGTCTGGAGGTGTTCCAGGAATTGCTTCTAGTTTTTCTTTTGAATCTACATCAGGAATAGATGATAAAAGTGCCCAAGTATAAGGATGTTTAGGATCGAAGAATACTTCTCTAGCTGTACCGTATTCAACAATTTTACCAGCATACATAACAGCAACTCTATCTGCCATATTAGCGACAACACCTAAGTCGTGCGTAATAAAAATACAAGATAGATTTCTCTCTTTTTTAAGTTTGTTAATAAGTTCAAGAATTTGCGCTTGAATTGTAACATCAAGTGCTGTTGTAGGTTCATCACAAATTAAAATATCTGGATTAGCTGTTAAAGCGATTGCAATAACAATTCTTTGTCTCATACCACCTGAAAACTCAAATGGATATTGTCTAAATCTTCTTTCAGGGAGAGGTATACCAACTTCTTTCATTACTTTTAAAGCTTCTTTTTTCGCTTCAGCTCTAGTAATTTTGGTTTGCTTGATATAATTCTCATTTTCAAGACTAATATCTTTTTTAATCTTGTCTACTTCTTCATATAATTTAGCAAGTTCATCAAAAGGAATTTTTTCTAAATCTAGACTATTATCTTTAGAAAGTTTAGAAATATTAATATCTCTATTTTTGCCTTCTAATTTTTTCTTAATTTTTGTTTTCTTTTCGTTTTCTTTTAAAACTCTAAAAACATTTTCGCGGTCAGTTTCACTTAAATTTCCAATAAATTCCTCAATTTTGCGGGTTTTTTTATCTAAATCTTCATTTAATTTAGAAAGATTAGCTTTATGAATGTTAGCTAATTCCTCTTTATGGAGCTTAGTTTCTTTTTTAGCTTCTTTCTTTCTTAAAGCAAAATCCTTTTTCAAAGCAGGCAAAGAAAATTTAAGATTAGCTTTAGTTATTTTAATTAAAGTTTTTAAATCTTCATTTCTTCTTTGTAGAGTTTCTTTATATTTTGAAAAATCAGCACTATATTTTCCTTCAATGTTTTTATAAAACTCGAGAAGTTTTTCATATCTTTTCTTTCGATTTAATCTGATTTCTTTTTTAAGCTCAGTAGTTGCTTCAGCAACTTTTTTATCACTAGAAGCTAAAACATCATTACACTTTTCAATTTTACTAGTTAAACTAGTATTTACCATGTTGATGTAATTTGTAAAATCTTCTTGAGCTTTATTAAATTCTTCACCTAAATTTTCAAGTTTTTTTACATCCTTTTCATTCTTTTCGCTTTTCGAGGATAAAGAATTATGTTTTTTAATGATAGCATCTAGCTTTTTAATTGTTTCATTATTTTGAGCAATTTCGTTTTCAGCTTCGCTAATTTCAAAATTAGCATTAGCTTCAACATTTCTTAAAGCAGTTAATTCTTTGATAATTAAATTTTGATAATATCTTTTTAAAATATTTTTATTAATTAACATCGCTTCAGTGATTTGTTTGCCTATTCTCATAACAGGATTAAGCGCACTTAACGGATCTTGGAAAATCATTCCAATTTCATGACCTCTAATTCGATGAAATTCTTCTTCAGAGACTCTGATTAAATCTTCACCTTTATACATTATGGATCCATTTTCAATAATTGCATTTCCTGCACTTATTCCCATAATTGCTTTATTAGTAACGGATTTTCCACTACCTGATTCACCAACGATACATAGCGTTTCGCCTTTATAAAGATCAAAAGATACGCCTCTAACAGCGTGAACTATACCTCTATCCGTTTTAAAGGAAACGGCTAGATCTTTAACAGATAAAACTACTTCTTTATTTTCCATATCTATTCGCTCCCTTTAAGTTGTGGATTAAATGCATCACGTAATCC
>CALVLC010000055.1 GCA_944336335.1 uncultured Bacilli bacterium
GAAGAAAGCACTTCACCAGTAACTTCACTAGAAAAAGAAACTAAAGTTGAAGAAACTGAAACTTCTACTGAAAGTGAAGAAAAAGAAGAGAAAAAAGAACCTTCTGAACTACTTTTAAAACAAAGAAGAGGTGAAATTAAGAAAGTTTACCACGTTAAAAAAGTTGATGGTAAATGGGAAATCATCTTAAAAGATGGCTTAAAAGTTATTAAAACTTTTGATACAAAAGCAGAAGCTCTTGAATATGCTAATAACTTAGCTAAATCTCAAAATGGAACAGTTTTAGTTCACGCTTCGAAAGGAAAAAATAAAGGTAGATTTACAAAATAAATATAAATCTGTTTAAACTTTTAGCTAAAATGCCTTGGCTTGACCAAGGCATTTTTAGACCTAAATTATCAATATTTCTTTTTATATTTTAATATTATGGTATTATAGAGCAGTTATGATTAGGCTTGCGAAAATTAAAACTTACTTAATTAAAAAGTGGAAATGTATCTTGTTTATTTCTATTTTTTCACTTGTTACTTATTTTGCATTCCTTTTAATTATGTGGAATTTTACATTAGCTGGAGCATGTGATTCTTTCTTTATTAATGCAGCACTTTTTATTGGTATAGGGATTTTACAAATTATCGGAAATTGCGGCACTTTTGACCTATTATCTTATTCAACATCAAAATTTATTGATTCTTATCGTCATGAACCTCATTATAAAGAAGGTTTTGGTTTATTAGATTATAAAGAAAGTAAAGCTACAAAAAGAAGTGGTAATAGATGGAACTTTATCTTCTATGAAGTTAATGGAGCTTTATATTTAATAGGTGCAATTATTTGTTTTTCAATGCTTTAAAAAAGACGATATTTATCGTTTTAAAAGCAAAGATATTAAGATAGCATTAAAATAAATATTGATTAAGTTTTATATTATTTGATAATCTATACACTACAATAGCAAATTGATTGAATAACAATTTCAATCAATTTATTTTTTTATTTTAGGAGGACGTTTATGAAAAGAAGAAAATTATTCGCTCTTTGTGCCTCATGTCTTATCGGGACTACAGGTATCGTTTTAGGGGGGCTAACTTCTTGCGGAAATACAACAACAGAAACTATAGATTCAATGTCTATTTCTGGAGGTAATGTCACAGTTGAACCTGGTGCAACAGTTACTTTGAGTCTTCTTGACCAAAGTGGTAACGCACTTGATGCAACTTGGACATCAAATTTACCTTCAGTTGCCAAAGTTGATGCTTCAACCGGACTTGTTACAGCAGTTAGTGATGGAACAGCAGTTATTACAGCAAAACATGGTAATTTAAGCACCACAACAACAATTACTGTTGAAGAAAAAGTTGATATGTCCAAAGCAGCTTCTGGACTTAAAAATCTTAAAATGGAAGATTATCCTACAAATCCAGAAAGTGGTGAAAATAACAACGACCTTCTTGGATTACAAGAAAAATATATTATGGAGGAATTTTTAACTGGTATTCCTCTTGTTGCAGATTCGACATATCAAATGTTTAATCCTCGTGTTAAACTTCCAGTTGATGAGTATCAAGATTTAATGGGTTTTGGAACGCCTTCATATGTTGAAATCGATGGAACTTTAAATGGTCTTGATTCACAAGAATATGGTCAATTTTATCACATTGGTACATCAGAAGATCCTCAAGAAATCTTTAATGCTGATGCCAATAATCAAAGCGTCTCTAGTTTATCAGGTCTTATAACTTTGCCACTCTGGAGTTATAAATTTAATGATAACAAAAATGGTGGTGAATTATATTCAGTTACTGCAAAAAGTGATGTTCCTGTTCTAGTTGGTGCTGAAGATCAAGAAGGAACAGGAAACACATTCAGAATCTATGTTAGAACTGAAAAAGACGGATTATATTACACTTATGCAGGAAATAGAACTGATTTACCAGGTTTTACATCTACTGGAAAACAATTAAATGGCAAGACAGTTTATAGAAGAGGCGTAAAAGTTGAAGACTATTTAACTGTTTTAAGACTTGCTCTTACTCAAAAGAATGGTCTTTATAGAGGAGCTGAAATGGTTGGAGATCAATACACTCAATCATTAAAAGGTTCTGCAAGTTATTATGAAGCAACTGCAAATTGTGATGGCTTATATGATGAAAATTTATGGGCTCAAGTTGGTGCGCAAGTTGGAAGTGACTCTCAAGGTGAATATGTCGAATTTACTACAACAAATCCATTCTCAGCTAAAACTTTTGTTGATTCATTCCAAGGCTTAGATTATTACTCACCTCTTCCAATGGATGCTGTTGAAGCAATTGGAATTGATAACTATGGTAAATTCAGTAATGATAGAAAAACAAGTCCAGTTGATAACACTGTTTCAATTGGTGCATTCACTTTAATTAACTGGGAAACTGATTCTCAAATTTCATTTGCAAGAAATGAAGTTTATACAAAACTTCCTGATGAAGAAGAAATGTACAATTTTGCTGGTGTTAACTATAAAGTCTATACTGGTGCAAAAAGTGACCCAGAATTAATGTTTAAAGAATTCATAGCTGAAAAACTTGATGTTGTTACAATTCCTGCAACTCAACTTCAAAACTATCAATCTGATCCAAGAACAAAGAGCATTCCAGATGAAGGAACTTGGAAACTTAATGTTAATGCCACAACAAAAGAAACATGGGAAAAACTCTTTGGAGAAAACGGAACTGTTAAAGCACACCCAAAAGACAAATATTGGGAAGTTAAACCAATTATGTCTAATAAGAACTTTTTAAGAGGCTTGTTCTTCGGAACAGATAGAACAGCAATTGCTAAAGCTACTGGTTATACTCCAACACTAAACTACTTCTCATCAGTTTATATGGGTTACACCTATAATGAAGATGGAACTAGAATTAAATGGAATGATACACCTCAACATCAAGAAAACTTAAAAGATTGGTATCCTGAAACCTATGGTTATAACACAGCAGCTGCACAAATTTATTTCCAAAGAGCACTTGAAGAAGAAATTGCAAAAGGAAATTATCCAAGAGTTACTGATACAAGCAAACCACAAACTATTACTTTAATTGCAAAATGGATGGTTCAAAATAACATTACTCAATACGGTAGTCCATTTGAAGCTTCCGTTGAAGCAATTGCTAATAAAGCTTGGGCAAGTTATGGCTATAAATTAGATATTGTTAACCAAGTCGCTGGTGCAACAAATAACGATTGTTATAATGCCTTAAAATCTGGTGAATTCGATCTTGGTATGGGTGCAATTACTGGATATGCACTTGATCCACTTGGATTAACACAAATTTTCTGTAGCGATAACAGAAGTGGATTTACTCTTAACTGGGGTCCTGATACATCTGTTGTTGACAGCCGCTTAGAATGGAATGATGAATATTATTCTTTTGATGGCTTATATAGTGCTGCTTATGGTGGTGGTATCTTTAAAGATGGTAACAAAGTTGAAGCTGTTACTTTAGAAGATAGTGAACCTGTTGTTTCTTCAGACAAGATGGTTTACACATTTACTTTAAGAGCTGTTGAAGGTGCTGGAATTGACTCCATTAAAGTTAAAGCTCTTGAAATTTTTGATCCAGCTACAAATAAAACTTTCTCACTTAAAGATAGCGGATTTACTGATGGATTAACAGTAAGTTTAGAAGCTGAAATCTTAAATTCTTATACTACAGCTGATGGAAAAATTGGTATTTATATTCAATACGATATTGAAACTAGTGATGGAACTCTTGCAGGTCAATACTTCCAATTCAGTGTAGATGGTTATAAAGCAGCTTAAGTAATAATTTAATGGCTATTTTCAAAAGAAAGTGCTTAAAAAGGCACTTTCTTTTGATATAATGGCAGTACAAAAGGAGAAAGGATAGGTATGAAAAGTTATTTTATTAAAAGAATTTTCTTAATATTTGTAACTGCATTTATTATTCTTTCGCTGACGTTCATTTTAATGAAACTTCTACCTGATACAATGCCAAGTGGCTTTCCTGCTCAGGTTCAAGCCTACTATATTGATCAGGTACAGATGGGATATGCGAAAGATTTAACTGAGTTAACTCCATCTCTTGGAGAACCACTCTATAGATACACTGATACACTAAGTGTAACGCATTACATTTATAAAACACCAGTTATGGAACAATACTGGAGATTCTTAGTCAACGTTTTTACTCAGTGGAACTGGGGCACATCAACAAGAATTAGTGTAAATTCAAGTGCCATTGCTATTATTTCTGAAAGATTACCGGTTACAATGAGTTTGAACGTTATTTCAATCGTAGTTGCAGTACCACTTGGATTTTTATTTGGTATTATTGCAGCTTTAAGAAAAAACAAACTCACAGATCACGTAATTTCAACACTTGTTATGGTTTTAATTTCCATTCCAAGTTTTATTTTAATTACATTGTTGCTTTTAGTTTTTGCATACGGTACTGGATGGCTGCCATCTCAATGGCCTGCATCAGGAGCTGATGCAGCAACGTATGCAAAAGCTTATATTATTCCAGTTTGTGCCTTATCTTTTGGCACAATTGCTGGTTTTACTCGTTATATGAGAGCAGAGCTTTGCGAAGTTATGTCTAGTGACTTCTTACTTCTTGCAAGAACTAAGGGTTTAACAAAAACTCAATGTGTTATTAGACACGCTTTAAGAAATTCGATGGTTCCATTAGTTCCAATGATTGTTGGTCAATTTATCGGGATTCTATCTGGTTCCATGATTTTAGAGAATTTATATGGTATTCAAGGGATTGGTAGATTATTTACTGATTCTTTAGTCGCCAGAGATTACAACGTTTTAATGGTAGATATGGCAATATTTACCCTTATTGGCCTTGGAGCAAACTTACTTGTTGATTTATCTTATGGTATCGTTGATCCAAGAATTAGAATGGGAGCAAAGAAATAGTATGGCAGAGAAAGAAATTTTTGAATATGTTGATACTAGTAATATCGACCATAAAATTGAAATTGCTCCTGAAGATATAAAAGTTATTAAACTTGATAATTCAATTCATGAAACTAAGTTTAAAACTAAACCTACAACATTTTTAAAGGATGCTTTTAAAAGATTCTTAAAAAATAAATCTTCTGTTGTTGGAGCAATTATTTTAGGTATCCTTGTTTTAGGAGCGATTGTTTTACCTTTTGCTTTACCAGGAGATATTGATTCAACTCACTTAGAAGAACTTTATTTAGAACCAAAACTTTTCCCAGCTGGAACTGGTTTTTGGGATGGTACTAGAAAATTTTCAGGCTTTACTGTTGCTTATGATACTGTAAATGAGACACCTGGAGGTTACAAAAAGAGTGCTGTAATAGAGGGTAGTCTTGAAACAAAAGAAACTTTAATTAATACCACTAATCCATATGCTTATGGTGGATATGTTTCTTTTACAAATACAATTGGCGAAGGAGATGCAACAAGTTTATATTCTTATCCTACTGATATAGATTTATCAACAAGTGGTGATATCATTATGAACGTTGTTTTAGCTGATACTGCGAGTACAACAGCAAACCAACTTGGTGAATATGAGATTGTTTTAAATTATGATCAAAATTTAGAAAATACCTTAGTTTTGAAGAGTTTTTCAAAAGACTATGGGGAAATTTCTATCAATGTTAGTGAAGTTTTAAGAGAAAATAATGTTACTGAAACACTTTTAAATAGAGCTTCTTTTAGATTCAATCTTAAAAAGAGTGCTGATTTTGCTTCTCAACTTTTGATTAAATCAGTAACTTTTAATACAAGTAATGAAGAGTTAAAAAATACATTAAATTATATTGGTTTTAATGATGCTAACGCTATGGTTAGAATCAATAGATCAACTGATGGAAAAGACAATACTAACTATTGGAACTGCACAGGAACAAAAGGCGTTTATGCTTCAACTTTAGTTATGTGTAACTTTGTTTATGATACTTATGAAGCAGCTTTTGGCCTATCAGAATTTACTTTAAGTTCATTAGATATAGATGAATATATTGCAAGTGGTTATTTAACCTACGATTATCTTATTGGCCCAGATTCACTCGTTATTTTAGATAGTGCAAAATCTCCAATTACTAGAGTTATTAGTCAAACATATGATGATAAATTAATGGTTTATACTCTTCAATGTGAAGGTTACCGCTATTTACAACTCGGCTATGATTCGATGCCAATTTATATTCTTGGCACCGATAATGAAGGTCAAGATTTAATGAAACAAATTTTTGCTGGATTAAGAACAAGTTTACTTCTTGGCATTCTTACAGCAGTAATTTGTATTACTTTTGGTGTTATTTGGGGATCAATCAGTGGTTATTTTGGTGGTAACGTTGATATTGTAATGGAAAGATTTACGGATATTCTTTCTGGAGTCCCATGGATTGTTATCATGACTTTATGTATTCTCCATCTTGGAAACAATTTCTTTACCTTTATTTTAGCTCTTTGCTTAACAGGTTGGATTGGAACAAGTAGTGTTACAAGAAGTCAATTCTATCGTTTTAAAGGTCGTGAATATGTTTTAGCTGCAAGAACACTTGGGGCGAGTGATTTTAGATTAATTTTTAAACACATTCTTCCTAATTCAATAGGAACACTTGTTACAAATTCAGTTTTAATGATTCCTAGTGTTATCTTCTCAGAAGCAACTATTTCATATCTTAATTTAGGCTTACAAGGTTTACCTTCTCTAGGTGTTATTTTAAGTGATAATCAACAATATATTAATAGCTATCCATATTTAATCATTTGGCCAGCCGTAGTTATTTCACTAATCATGATTTCCTTTAACTTATTTGGAAATGGTTTAAGAGATGCCTTTAACCCATCATTAAAAGGAGCAGAGTAAGATGGAAAATAGAGAAAAAATATTAACAGTTAAAAACTTAAAAGTTAGTTTTAAATCTGACTCTGGAATGGTTCATGCGGTTAGAGGAGTTTCTTTTGATCTTTATAAAGGTGAAACACTTTGTATTGTTGGTGAATCTGGTAGCGGAAAAAGTGTTACAAATAAAGCTGTGATGGGAATTTTAGCTAATAACGCTATTATTGAAGATGGACAAATTTTATATGAAGGTGAAGATTTAGTTCGTGTTAGTGAAGCTGAATTTCATCGTATTAGAGGACATAAAATTGGCATGATCTTCCAAGATCCACTTTCATCTTTAAATCCTATTATGAAAGTTGGTAAACAAATTACTGAAGCAACACTTATTAATAAAAATATCTTAAAAAGAACTTATAACAACTATTTTATTAATGAGTTGATTCAAAAAAGAAACGCCAAGGCTAATAAACGTTATGAGCTAGAAACTTATGAAAATACACTTAGTAAGATTAAAGACTTTAAAAAGAAACTTAATAATACTAAGTTAAATCAAGAAGAAGTAAAAAATGAAATTGAAGAATTTTTAACTAGTGAAAGAAAGCTTATTTTAACTAGCTTTGAAAAATATAAAAAAGATTATGAAAAATCTAAAGTTAAATTAGAAGAATTAAAAGGTGACAATACTTATCAAAAAGTAACAATCTTAAGTAAAAAGATTGAGCAACTTGATAAGAAAATTGAACTCGCTAAAACTCTTCTTGATAGTTTAGATATTTCAAGTCAACTTGATGCTTTAAATAAACTTGAAAACTACTTCATCGAAAAGAAAAAAGCCTCAAAAGTGAACTATTTTGCTTTAATTCATGATTTTAGTAAAGCTTTAAATGAGTCTAAAAAAGACGCTAAAAAGAAAATTAAAGTTTATAAAAAAGAGATTGATGAAAAGCATCAATCTAAACTAGAAGTCTTAGAAAAAGAATTAAAAGAAAAAGAAGAAACTTTAAATAATTACTTAGTAGGTGCAAGTGAAGAAGCAATTAATAACTATAAAGTAATGACTAAAAAGCCAACTCTTTTAGAAAAGTTTTTTAAGAAGAACAGTCAGTCTTCTGAAATTAATATTTCTAAAATTTCTGTTCAAGAAAAGCAAATTGATTCAACAGGCGATCTTAAACTTGACGAATTAATGAAAGAAGTTGAAAGCACTAAAGCTAAAATTGATAAAGAAAATCGTGACTATATTTCAAAAACAAAAATTACTAGAGCTGAAGCAAAAAGACAAGCTTTAGAAGTTATGAAAGAAGTCGGAATCCCTCTTCCTGAAAAACGTTTCAAACAATATCCTTTTGAATTTTCAGGTGGTATGAGACAAAGAATTGTTATTGCAATTGCTTTAACTGCAAATCCAGATATTTTAATTTGCGATGAGCCAACAACCG
>CALVLC010000056.1 GCA_944336335.1 uncultured Bacilli bacterium
AGAAACCTCTATTAGTTAAAGAATAAGCTTCTAATATCCCTCCTACAAAAGAAAGAATAAGAGCAAGTAAAAGAGAAAAAGTAAAGTTTTTCGAGCGTTTTTTCATAAAAAAGTTAATTTTTGCAAGATTTTATAAAATTCTAAATAGTTTTGCTTTCAGTTCTTCAACTGTTTTAGCAACATTCCCTTTGCTGATTTCTTCTAGTTTTTCATAACTATCAGTATTAGCATAGCTAACACTAATGATATCTACATTAGCTCTTCTACATTGAGGAACATCATGTAATGAATCACCTATATAAACTAAATCTTCTTTATTAAAATGATGAATTGAAGCAAGCTCATTAAGTAACTCTTCTTTTACTTCGCCATATAATCCACCAGTATAGATTGCTTTAAAATACTTAAAAGCATTAAATTTAGTTAAAGTGATCATTGTTGATTCTTTACTTCTTCCTGTTAATAAGTAAATAGGAATATTTTTACAATTTAATTCTTCTAATAATTCTCTAATGCCTGGAATAAAATCAGGAAGCATTTCATCGTGATTTTTATTATATAGATCTAAATATCTTAAAAAACTTTCTTTAGCTAAGCCTTCATCTTTAATTAATTTAAGAATGATTCCTTCTTCTGTTGGACCATAAATAGTTCTGGCCTCTTCATCAGTTAAAGGCTCTTTTCTAAATAAAGCTATAGCTTCAGTTATTTCTTTTGTTACTAATGGAAATGAATTCGCTAATGTTCCATCAAAATCAAATACAATTGCTTTTTTCTTGTTCATAATAAATCCTTTTAAATTTAAGTAAGTTCTTTCCTACCACCTTAACTATTATAAAGATTTAACTAAATTGTCTCTACTTTTAAATAAGTCTAACTATAGATATCTCTCTTTATTAAAAAGCCATTAAGAGTTAAGAAAATTGTCAGTTATATCTTGTAAATTTAAAAAACTCAAATAAAATTATATTTGTATTTTTTAGGAGATTTTTATGGTTATTTCAAAGAAAAAATTACTTATTATTTCTTCCATTACTTTAGCCATTTTTGTCTTTGCTTTACTTGGCACTCCTTGTTATCGTTATACTTCTGCTATAACAGGCGGGACTTATTATCTTGGCTACGACTTTGGTTTTGGAGGAAACATCATCGTTGAAAGTTTCAATACTACACTCGTTAGTATTTTAGGTATCATTGCTCTTTTCAATTTAGTATCTGCTTTCGTTCCAAAAATTAGCGAAAAAACTATCGCTATCACTAACATTGTTTCTTGGTCAGTTGCTACTATTTTCAGTATTTGCTGTTTATGTGTTAAATACGTTAACGTCAGCTATAATCCAACAAATTCAATGATCTTTGTTTTACTTGCTGGACTTGTTGGCATTGCAAGTTCTATCTTTATTTTTGTTAAAAATACTACTGAAGATTAATTCAGATATCTTAACTCGTAATTAACGTAAAAAAGTCTTTACAAACAATACACGTTAAGATACAATTCTTGTTGCACGTAGAAAGAGAGCGTCCAATTCTCACCAGATTGATTCAGTCAATTGGTTAAAGAGCTACAGTTAAATGAGTATTTAATTTAGTTTTCATCGGACGCACCTTAGTGCGTCCATTTTATTTTAGTTTCTATTTGGGAGGAAGAGATTTATAGCAAACTTTAATGAACGTCCAAATTTTGGACCAAAGAAAGATCGATATAATGGCGATCTTGTAAATGAAAAAATTCGTTTCCCTGAAGTCCTTGTAATCGGACCAGATGGAACAAGTTATGGTAAGATGTCTCGCTTCGATGCTTACAAAAAAGCTGAGAGTATGGAATTAGATTTACTTTGTGTTGCACCACAAGCAAATCCACCAGTTTGTAAAATCATTAACTATGGTAAATACAAATTCGAAGCTCAAAAGAAAGCCAAAGAAGCCAAGAAAAATCAAAAAATTATTGAATTAAAAGAGATACAGCTTACACCTCAAATCGGTATTCACGATCTTGAAACAAAAGTTAAAGCTGCTATAAAATTCCTTGAAGATGGAAACAAAGTAAAAGTTGGTGTTCGTTTCAAAGGAAGACAGATGTCTCACACTGAAATTGGTGACGAGACAATGAACAAATTTCTTGACTACGTCAAAGATTACTCTACTATCGAGAAGAAACCAAATCTTGATGGTCGTTGGTTAACTTGTGTTTTAGCTAGTAAAACCAAGAAATAAAATTGTTGTAAAGGAGATTAAATATATGCCAAAAATGAAAAGTAAAAAGGCTTTAACAAAAAGAATTAAAGTCACAGGAAGTGGAAAGGTTTCAAGACACCACGCTTATGTCAGCCACTTAGCTCCACACAAAACACATAAGCAAAAGAGACACTTAAGAAAAGAAACAACCGTATCTAAAGCAGATATGAAGAGAATTAAGTATCTCATTCAACAATAGTTAGGAGGTAAAAGACATGAGAGTTAAAGGTGGAAAAGTTACACACTTAAGAAGAAAAAGAATTTTAAAGCAAGCTAAAGGCTACTTTGGAAGTAAACACATTCTTTACAAAACAGCTAAAGAACAAGTCTTACGTTCCTTAAGATATGCTTATATTGACAGAAGAAATATCAAAAGAGATTTCAGAAAACTTTGGATTAAAAGAATCAATGCTGCTTGTAGATTAAATGATATCTCCTATTCAAAATTCATGCACGGATTAAAAGTTGCTAAAATTGATCTTAACAGAAAAATGTTAAGTGAAATTGCAATTCACGATCCAAAAGGATTTACTGAATTAGTTACTTTAGCTAAAAACGCTAAATAGTTAATCACTTTGAATTTTTAAAAAATCGCTCAGTTATGGGCGATTTTTTTGTTTTCTAATTCTTTATCAATTTAATAAATTATTTTCTGTATTAATAAAAGTGTTGTTGCGGTGTTTTGTGGTATTTTGTTGCGGTGTTTTGTGATAACCACAACTATAAATGCATCATTTAGTTTCATATTTTAATGAATTTTTGACAACAAAAATCAAAGAAAATTAAAAACTCAAACTATCACTATTTAACAAAAAATCTAACAAATCTAAGGTTAAAATACCAAAATTATCTTTATTTGGAGATAAACCATTCTTAGTAATAATATTTTTTTAAAGCCATCTTTTATTTCCATTAAAGATCTTTTTTTCTTGGTAAATTGTCTCATCATTATCTAAAGAAAGAGTGGATTGAATATAGATTTTTTCATCACCTTTTTCAGCAACAAAATCTACTTCATGAGTTTTCTTTTTATAGATTATTTTATTATTGATATCTCTATCTTCAGATTTTTCAAAATAATCGACTTCACCTGTATAAACTTTATATCCACGATATCTTAATTCATTAAAAATTATGTTTTCCATAATGTGAGTTTCTTCAATTTGTCTAAAATCTAAAACTGAATTTCTTCTGCCAATATCTTCAAAATAAATTTTAAAAGGTAATCCAATGTATTTCCGACCTTTGACATTATATTTTTCAGTTTTCTTAACTAAAAAGCATTATCTAAATACTCAAGATATTTCTTAACGATATCATCGCTAATATCTTTTTTAAACACACTCTTAAATGTATTTGAAATTTTAAGTGGATTTAGAAATGTTGATCTATTAGAAATTTTCAAAAATACTTTGAAAAATTTCTACTATATTCGAAGAAATTAAGCGTTTTTTTAATTTCTATTAGAAAATCCAAAGTACTTTGAAAAATTTCTAATTTGTTTCATATAATAATAGACATTTATCCATATTCAGCCAATCTAAAAAGATGGTTATTGATTATTCATCAATTTCCATCTTTTTATAAATTATCTTTAGAAACAAAGTTATCTAGTTAGTGTTCCATCAAGTTCATTATAATCTTCATCAGAATAATGAACATCTAAAGTATCACTTGCTTCATCAAAAGTCATTTCTAAAGTGAAATATTGACTGTCAGCCACAGCTATAATCTTGTTCCCATCTACTGTATAAGTAAAAGGTGTATCGTTATAACTTCCTGTCCCATCGCTATTGAGAATAAGAGTAACGCTAGCAATTCCAACTTTTCCAGTCCAAGTACCAACGTAAGCTGCTGCTTCTTCAGTTTCAAAAGGAGTGTAATCAGTTAAAGTACCTTCGAATTCATAATATTCATAAAGATCTAAATATGTTACATCAAGAGATTGCTTTTCACTATCATAAACAATAGTAAGTTCGAAGTTTTCACCTTCATCTTTTGCTGTAATTGTATTTCCGTCTACTGTATAAGTAAAAGTTGAATCTCCATAGCTTCCTGTTCCATCATCATTTAAGACAATTTCAACTGTATTTGTACCTACTTGTCCTTTCCAAGTTCCGACAAAGGTAGCTGTACTTGTTTCTTCAGGAGTGAAGTCAGTTAATGTTCCTTCGAATTCGTAATATTCATAAAGATCTAAATAAGTAACTTTAAGTGATTTTGTAGCTTCATCATAAACAATAGTTAATTCAAAACTCTCGCCACTATCTGTTCCTGTAATAGTGTTACCATCAATTGTGCAATTTACGACCGTATCATTATAAGTAACAGTTCCATCACTATTTATAACAAGTTCAACTGTATTTGGACCTACTTGACCTTTCCAAGTACCATAAAAACCAGATGTTGTAGGCTCTTCTGGTTCTTCAACAACTTCGGTTAAAAGATGACCTTCTACTTTATATTTTTTGCCATCAATAGTTACTTCAGTGCCTTCTACTAATTCACCCTCAATAGTTAAATCAGTTACAGTGCCTTCTTTAATTACTATTGTTTCATTTTCCATTAATACAACACTTAAAGAACCATCTTCAGTAGCAAAGCGATCATTAATTTTCGTTCTTGCTGCAACTTCACCACTTTCTGAAATTAATAAGTCATGTGTTTCATCATAATTAAATACACCACTTATAACTCCAAATAGAGACATGTCTAAAGAATTTCCATCAATCTTAAATCCACCATTTGAATCATAATCTTGATCATCTCTTCTTCCAACAACTGTGCCATCGTTATAAAGAGTGAATTCATTAGAATCTGTATACCATTTACCTAACATTTTGTTGTTAGTATAGTCAGGAATTATAACTTCTTCACTTGTTCTAGTTGCTGTATAAACTGCATCACTATCCGTTAAATCATAACCAGTAATTGTTCCATCTTCATTAAGGAAGAAAATTGATCCTTCATATCCGCCATATGCTTCTCCTGTAACTGAAGGTAAGCACTCGCCTATAAAAATAAATTTATCTCTTAATTCAAAATTATATTTAAATACCTGTGAATCTTGATTTATCCAATAGAAAGTATCTTCAGTAAATTTGAAGAAGCCTTCACTCATGACTCTTTCATAATACTTACATTCATAAGTATAATCACCAAGTAATGGAGTTAAATCAGTAAACTTTGCATATAAAGTTGTGTCGTTATTAAATGGAACATACCATCTATAATAAACTTCACCAGTTTCATCATATGTAAAGCCATTAAATGATGACATTTCTTTTGTTAAAACTTCAGTTTGAATTTTTTGAACAGCATCAAAATCATATGTTCCGCCGTTTACTTCAAATGTAATATCACTTACTCCATCAAGTCCTGTATCTAAAGTAACTGTAGCTTTATCAAGAGTTCCGTCTTCTTTTAAAACTGGATATTCGCCTGAAAAATCCCGCAAATCTTCATTTAAATGTAAAGTTTCTTTAAAGAATGTATCAGTTAATTCAGTTTCTATTCCTTCTTCATTTACATTTTGACTAGTTATTTTTACGCCCTTTTTAAAGTAAGAATTTGTTGCATCACTTCCATAATAATCAGAGCCATCAAGATATCCATCATCAGAACCAAAGCCAATAATTGGTCCAGCATATGATTCAAAACCAGATTGACTTTCTGGAGCAATGATTTCGCTGTAACCAGAATAGGCATTCATAATAAGCGTTTCATAACTTGCTCCACCAGTAATGCCACCAACATAACTTCCATCTGTGTCTTCTGATTCTAAAGTATCTCCAATTGTAAAAGAATCAATAATTGAAGTGTAAGTATCAATACTTCCTGAAATACCTCCAATATAGGTTCCACCTAAGATATTTCCAAAGTAACTCATGTTACTAATGGAAACAATACCACTTCCATAAGTTCCATAAGTTTCACCTAAAATTCCTCCAACGTAAGAAATAATACCTTCGCCATCAGTTGTATCTAAATTAAGATCACCACTTACTCGACAATTATCAAAATCTAAATATAAACCAACACCAGTTTCTAAAGAATATGCATATAGCGACCCAACAACGCCACCAATATAAACTCCACTATTTCCGTTTTGAAGACTCTTAATAGATGCCTTTGAGAAAGTAACATCAATCCCACTTATTACAGTATTTTGAGCAAGTCCAACTAAAGCTCCAATATAGAAAACACTGTCTTTTCCATAAATTGAAGCCTCAATGTTATAATCACTAAATTTTAAATTTGTAATTTGAGCATTTTCTGTTACGCCAAACATACCACCAAAACTTATTGTTTGAGATTCGAGAGCAAGTTCAGGAGTAAATTCATTTAAAGTTAAACCTTTTATAGTGTGTCCATTACCATTAAAAACACCTCTGAAAGGCAAATCAAAAGTTCCAATTGGCGCCCATGTCTCTCCAGTTAAATCAATATCAGCTTCTAAAGTAAATGATGCAGTTGCGCTGATTTCATTTTTTGCAAGTTTTTCTGATAAAGATAAAAGTTGCAATTTATTATCAATGACATATGGACTTTCTTCAGTTCCTTCTCCTGTTAAATCTTCAGTAATGGTTTTAAGGGAAATTACGATTTTTACGTTTTCTTCTCCCATTGTAAATGAGTAAGCGCCATTATTGCCTGTTAATGTTTGATCTCCTACTTTAACCGTATCAACGACTTTAGTATCATCATTTACTTGAACAGAAAATATAACAGTTTCTCCTTTTTCATAGCCACTTGTGTTTAAACCACTAACGCTAACTGATGAATCAGTTTCAACAGTAACCGTATATAAAACAGGTTCGTCAACTACAGTTTTTTCACCACATGATGTCAAAGCACTTAGTCCACCTAAGCATAAAACTGAGGCAAAACTTAGTGCAAAAATTATTTTCTTTTTCACAATTTATAGCTCCTTATATTTAAATAAAGTAGCACATTTAGAAAAATTCACCACAAAGACTAAAGAATTTTTAGATTTCTTAATGCGAAATTAATAATTTATAGAATGATGTAGCAAGCCGCTTTGCTACATCAAAAATATGATATAATAAATAGCCAGACATAAATATAATCGAATATAGTTTTAATAGTCTAACTGATATTCATAGTCTGGCACAACTCAGTTAGACTATTAAAACTAGTTGTGCCACTATGAGAAATAACCATAAAACAATTTTTTTGTATATTTTAGAAAACTTTAAAGAGCTTACTTTTTTTGAACT
>CALVLC010000057.1 GCA_944336335.1 uncultured Bacilli bacterium
TTGATAAAGAAGAAGATGCAAAAATATTAATTAATTTGTTCATCGAGAGAATATATTTATACGAAAATGAAACGATTGAAATATTCCTAAAAAGTGCGATAAATACGCGTAAAATAACGCTTTCGCCCAATAGTTCGGATAGAACGCAATGCGGTCCACCAATTGAATTTTACCTGCGATTTGCAGGTTTTTTTATTGGAATAAAAGGTTTTTATTATGTCTTTCCTAATAACTTTTATAGTTTTTACAAATCTAAATCAGTAATCTAGATTACCAAAATATTAAGATTAACAAATATTACCTTTTAGAAAATATCATTTAGTTATATCATTGAGTTAAAGGAGAAACAATTTATGGCCTATAAAGTTAGTGACAATACAATCGAAGTTTTAAAAGAATTATATAAAGATCATGAATTTGAACCTCTCACCAATAAAAAGCAAGTTCAAGAAATGTTGTTTGGCCTAGCATTTATCGCTATGGGTGGATCGTTTAAAAATAATGATGATGAAAAAGCTAATGAAGTTTTAAAAAAAGTAAATAATGCTGGAGAAGAGTTAAAACTTCATATGGATGAATTAGATTTAAAATACATTAATTCTAAGCTGATGAAATAACTTTCATTTTTTGAAAACATTAGAATCATTTAATAATGTTAAAACATTTTTATTTTGTTTTTAAAAACACTCCAAATCTAGGCAAAGCAAATTCAACATAACCATAGGAAGGTGAAAATAAAATTCCTTCTTTTAATAATTTATCTCTATATGCATTGATGTATTGACTATTCTTATTAAGTTTGGTGGATAAATCAGAAACTTTTACAGGTTCATCTACTTCAATAGCTTTTAATATTTCTTTATTTACAAAACTTACTTCAGAATAAATCTTATCATAAACATAATTTTCCATTTGTTGATCGAATTTGACTAATACATCTTTATCTAAATCTTTTTTATTTTCTTTAAAAAGAATATAACCAAAAGATTGATAAGCATAGGCATAACCTTTTGTCATTTTTGCTAGCTCAATCGCTTTATCAAAAGTTATATTTAAAGATTTTTCAAAATTTGCTGCTATTGCACTTAAAGACAATGGACCGATTTGAATTTTTGGTGCTTGATAAAGAAACGTTAATGTTTTTTCGTTTTGCAATTTAGAAACATTTGAATGTAAGCCAGTCATTAATAAGCGCATTGGATGCCTTTGGCCAAGTAAGGCAACGTAACCATGGATGAAATATTTCATTTCATCGTTATTATCAACATCATCTATAGTAATAAGGGCCTTCTTATTTTTACTTTTTAAGTAATTTAGCATTTTTTTAAGTAAAGTCGTGATGTCGGAAACAGGTTCTTTGCCTTGTAATGAAAAATAATTTCCTTTAAATGCAAATGAGAATTCATCAGTAAAAAATAAAGTTTTGTCTTTCCGCCATTATAAATTTCGGCAGCAAGTTGCTCTAACATATGAATTTTTGGCCCAATGTTGGCAACAATCCACTCATCTTTTTGCATCAAATGATTTGCAGTTGAATACATAAAAACGGTTTTCCCACTTCCTCTTGCCCCAGTTAATAAGCAAACCGAACTAGAAGGCTCATCAGTCGAAAACTCACTCAAGATTTTTTCTTTTTCTTGAGGACGATCAATGAAATTAGTTGGTTCAATACCAAATGTTAGAGAAAAGGGATTTGCATTGTTTAGTACGGCAATTGTTTTCACTTTTTAATTTTAACACAATATTTTTACGCATTTTATCATATATTTTGCCGTTATTATATCTTGTTATATCTCATTATATCTTATTATATCTTATTATATCTTTTCAAAATCATTATAACTTATTATATCTTGTTATATCTTATTATAGGTTGTTATATCTTTTGCTTAATTTGTGTTACTTATAAAAGTCGAACCTTCAATGTTCAGTTTTAAAGACGAATGTCCAATTTTTTGACATTCAAGACTAAGTTACTAACACCAATGTCCAATTTTTAGACATTCAACAATCAATTCCAATATTTTAAATTCTGCTAAAAAGTTTTTTCAATAAATCAATCAAACAAACTAAGCTGCTCAATATCGTTTTTGTCTTTAGATATTTTTATAATTGTTTGTTTAATTTCTTCATATGCCTTTGCAAAGTTATTAGGGATACTAATTAATTTAATTTTCTTTTCTTGGCAAACTTGAATCTTCTTTTTATCAGCTTCTTCTCTTTTAGCGTCTCCAAAATGTTCTCCACCATCAAGTTCGAAAGCAATTAAAGGTATCGTTTTTAGTAAATGCTTTCCGTAAAGAACACAATCAAATTCTTGTTTTGATGTTGATAAAATAGGATCATCTTTAAAGATTGTTGAAAAAGAAACATTTCTTCTCACTCTAAAATTACGATAAATTGAGCAAAATTGTGACACCGTCGAATAAAATTCTTTTTCAAATTGAGAATTATTTGATTTACCAATCGTGACTCGAGGTGAAGCTGGTATTTCAAATTTTTTATCTCCATTAGCTTTTATATAGTTTATTAAATAATATAAGTCATCGCTTTTATCACTTAACTTTGATATTGCTTCATCATCACAAGCAAGAACTAATTTCTTTTTTGCTTTAGTTACACCAACATTTAAGATTTCATAATTATTTTTTAACCAGTCATACGTTTTCTTGCTTGTTTTATAAGACAAGGCTGCAGAAAAAATAATTGTTGATTTCTCACTACCTTGCAAAGCATGAATTGTTCCAACTTGTACTTTTTCATCTAACTTCTCTTTTTTAAGTAAAGCTTGAATCAAATCTCTTTGATTAACAAACGGAGTAATAATCATAACATCGTCGATATTATTGCGTTTTATATAATTAACAATGCCATTTGCTTCTTCATAAGCCGTATTTTTTTCTAAAACATTATTATTTTTAGCATTAATAAAGACAAGCTCACCAACATTTTTAACATAATTAGTTAAAAGCATTGAATTGTAATATCTTTCATTAGAGAATCTAATAATATTTTTACCACAACGATAATGATATCTAAGCATTATCTTTTTAGAAATATTGTCGTTTGTTTGCATGCATTCAAGAATTGATTTTTCGCAATAATCATAGCCATCACTAACATGGAACTTTTTCTTTAATTCTTCATTTACCTCTCTATCTAAAAGAATAATTGGTTTTAATTGGTTTGGATCACCAACTAAAAGTAAATTGTTTCCTCTAGCAATTGGAATTAAGGCGGTTGTGATATTACATTGTCCACTTTCATCCATAATTGTTAAATCAAATTTAAATTTTCCAGTACCTAATCTAGCTGAGGACATGTTGGTATCTAAAATTATTGGGAAAGCAGTTAAAAGTAATTTTAGATTATTATCATCCGCCAAAAACTTATTAAATTCATTTGTCGCATCCGCTAAATCTTCTATATAGACAATCTTTTTTAATTCATCAAAAACTGGACGTTTTAAACTTGCATAGCAATTAATTCTAAAAGCATAAAAATATTCTTGAAGATTTTCTGAAGAATCAATTGGAACGAAAAGCTTAATAATTTCTTCGTTTCTCATTTCACTTAAGCCATTTAATTCCGCTTTATATTCTTTATCTTCTTTCATCAGCTTTTTGAATGAAAAATTATCTTGATCCATTTCAAGAAGGAGTCTATTTACATTTTCACAAAGTTCTTCAAGCTCTATTTTTCTTTCGTGTTGCTTGATTTTATCTAAAAGTTTTGCGTTATTTTCTTTACTGACTTTTGTGTATTCGTTGATGATTGTTTGTAGATCAATTTTATTAAAATATTCAGGATTTGCAACGATTTCATCATAAATTCGTTTTATTTTTAAAACAGCTTTACTTGTATCTACCAAATTCCCAAGTCTTAAAAATGGTAAAACGTAGGCTTTATCTTTGTATTTAAATTTAAGGTTTGAGACAATTCCATCAACTGGTTTATTGTTTGATGAGCAAACTAAACAATTCTTTTCGTTAAGCAATAAAGAAAAGATAACATTAATAATTGTTTTCGTTTTACCTGTTCCAGGAGGACCTTGAACATAAGTAACTGGATATTTTAAAGAGTTATAAATAACTCTCATTTGATCGATATTAACATTTGAATTAGCAAGGCAAAGAATTGGTTCAATTCTTCTAATATAACTAGAAGCACTTAAAGAGCCAAAGAAAGCTTTTAGAGGTGGTTTTAAATCATTATTTTTATAATCTTTTTCAATATTTTCAAATAGAGTATCAAGATGAAGCGAAACTTTTTTCATCTGAACATAAAATGTTGGTCTAGTCGAAACTCTTTCATTCTTTTTGATGTTTTCTCTTAAATATTTAGCCGCTTCTAAAACGTCTTTATTAGCTAGTTCCATAAAAGATTCTAGTTTCATATCAAGATAATCATATAAAGATTTCTTGGCACCTTTTAATAAAAATGAACTATTGAAACGAATCTTTTTGTTAACCTTTAAAGATTTATTTTTTGGATCGAAATCAACATCATGATAGCAAACAACATATGAACCTTTATCATTATCAATCGATAAAACCGAAAGACAAAGCGAGTTATCTTCAGAGCTTTTATTAAATAACGATTGATTGACTAGACTTAGTACTTCTTTTTCTTGTTCTTCATTTAATCTATAAGTTTTATTTACAAGTAATTGATTTAAATCAACTCCAGGAATCATGATTGTCTTTTTAATTGATGGATCAATATCATTTAAATTACAATCGTTTAAATAATTTAAAAGATTAGTTGAATAAAAATCATATCTTAAAAAAGTAAAGTTTTTTAGATTACTTTCAATTTTATTTATTAATGTACTATTATCATCTCCGCAAGTTAAATCTAATATTTCAGCATCTAAAATAGAATCAAAATAAATGACAATGCTATTTTTAACATCAAGTGATTTACTTTCATTAAAAATATCAACTTTTAAAGTTTTCTTCTTTGGATTGATATCGGTTATATAAATCCAATAGAAGGTTTCTCTTTCGTCTTTATTTTTATATCTAATCTTGATCCATTTTCTTTCTTTAATGGCTTTAGATATTAGCTTTCCTACATCCTTCATAATTTTGTTTACTTGTTTATTATAAAAGTTTAAAAAGTAAAATAATATCTTAAAAGACGGATTTTATTGCATTTTTTAGGATTTTCTTTATTTATTTTGCTTCTACACTTGTTAAAATTGTTTTTCAAAAGAAAATAAGCTCCAATTGTTATAAACAATTAAGAGCTTATGAATTGATTAAAATTGCTTGTTCCAAGAGTAGATTTTAAAGCATCGTTTGCGTGATAAAATTAGAACAAATGCAGTTAATTTTGATTTTAAAACTTCGCTTTAAGAACTTATTGAGATAATTAAAATAGGCGGAAATTACACAAAATCCCTGCAAATCGAATACTTTTTATTTCTTTTCTACTTCTATTTCCTTTGCATCTTCTTTAAAAGGGAATGGGATAATTACATTAACTAAAACTATAATTAATAAGGCTGCATTTAATACAAAATATAAATAAGAAATGAGATTAAATTGTTCTGCACTTATGTTTCTACCAATGCTAACCATTAATAAGTAAACAATAGAAAATACAGCACCAACAAAAAGAGCAAATATAAAATTATAAATTGGATGAATGCTCATTTTTAGTCCTGGTCTCTTAATTGCTTTCTTTCTTTTTTTAATTCTGCTTTTATTAATTGATAAATCTTTATCAATACATAAAAAAGTAAAAACAGGTGAACCAAAAACTAAAGAAGTAATTACAACATTAACTGTATTATTTTGCATATAAATGTAATTTAATTGATAAAATACATCAGTACCACCACTAATTAATGGATAAGCAATTAAAATAATGCTAAGTAATAATCCGCCATAGAAAAAGATAAGTTTTAGTAATTTAAAAATAAATTTATCTTTATCGATTAAAGTGTGAAGAGATAAATAAACTAAGTAGCTCCCAATGAATGAGAAAGCTAAAGTTCCTCCATAAGTACTAGTAAATGTAATTTCAGTAACTTCATTTTTACTAGATAACAAGAATGATCCAATAGCGATCATTACGACTAAAAAAATTGTTCGAATAATAAAGCCTAATGTCTTATTCTTTATTTGTTCTTCCATAAAACCTTAAAACCTCCAAAAGAAATTAAGCAAAAATCTGAAACTTTTGTCAATTAGAAAAATGTTAAATTATGGCATGTCAATAATTCATATAGCTAATCAAACATTCCTAAGATTTTAAATTTTGCCGATTAATCTAATTCGTAAGAATATCTAGTTTCGTGTTCAAATTCTGGTTTTTTCTTTTCAAAGTTCACTTTTGATAACTATAAATCCGGTTTTTTAAGGAACAAGTCTGTTTTTATATTCATATATGATTGGCATCATTGTTGATTTTAAACAACACTATTAAACGTTATCTGCCTTATATTGATTACAAAAATGTTTTGCTATACCTAAAACAAGCATTTCAATAAATTAAGTAGTATAAAAAATATCCAACCATCACTTTTACAAGAAATTCCACTCTAATTGATATAAACTAATAGGTGCTTATGAAAAGATTAGAATTACTTGCTCCTGCTGGAGATTTTGAAAGACTTGTTACTGCTATCCACTTTGGAGCGGATGCAGTTTATTTTGCTGGCAAAAGATTTGGACTTAGAGCTTTTGCTGATAACTTTGATGAAGATGAAATTGTAAAAGCTGTTAATTATGCTCATGAAAAAAATGTAAAAATTTACATTACAGTAAACATTTTGGCTCATAATGACGATTTTGTTGGCTTAGTTGATTACTTAAAATTTTTAGATAGCGTTCATGTAGATGGTGTTATTGTTAGTGATTTTGGAATTGCTAGTTTAGTTAAAAAATATACTAATTTAGAATTACATGTTTCAACTCAGGCTAATATCACAAATAAATACTCAGCTAAAATGTGGGTTGAACTTGGTGCTAAAAGATTAGTCCTTGCTAGAGAATTAAGTCTCAAAGAAATCAGCGAAATTAAAGACGCCATTGGTCAAGACATTGATATTGAATGCTTTGGACATGGTGCAATGTGCATTTCATATAGCGGAAGATGTTTACTTTCAAATTATTTAACAGGTCGAGACTCTAATAAAGGAGCTTGTGCTCAACCTTGTAGATGGAACTATGCCCTTGGTATTAAAAACTCAGTTGATGAAACTGAATACTATCCAATTCTAGAAGATCAAAAAGGAACATACATCTTAAATAGTAAAGATTTATGTATGGTTAATCATATAAAAGAATTAGTCGAAGCTGGAATTACTAGTTTAAAAATTGAAGGTAGAATGAAAACTAATTATTATGTTGCAACTGTAACTAATACATATCGTAGAGCTATTGATAACTACTACAAGAGTTTAGAACCTAGCTTTGACTATTTAGAAGAATTAAGAAAAACATCAAATCGAGATTTTACAACTGGATTTTATTTTGAAGGTGAAAATAAAGAAAACTTAATCACTTCTAAGCAAAGTGAAACACATAAATATATCGCAGTTGTTTTAGATTCAGAAATAGAAGGATATATCCATGTTGAGCACCGCAATAAATTTGTTATTGGTGATGAACTTGAAATTCTTTCTTCTAATGATGCTTTTAATAAAAAGTTTGTAATTGAAGAGATACTTAACGAAAACAAAGAACCAATTAATGAAGTTAAAAGAATTAAAGAACACGTTTATATTAAATGCCCATATAAACTAAATAAATATGATATATTACGTAAAAAAGAGAAATGAAAACAAAATTAAAAGATAACAAAATATTTTTCTGGACTGTAGTTCCTCTATCCATAATTCTTTGTTTTGTCGGACAGTTTGTACCTCCAGTAAATGGCTTATCAAGTGATGCTTTTGGGGTTATTTTTATCTTTATTGGTGTTTTGATTTTATGGCTAACTATTGGTATTGATTGGCCAAGCTTATTATGTTTATTTGCTCTTGGCTTTATAGATAGTTTTGGTTTTAATAAAGTCCTAACTTCTAGTTTTGGTAATTCAACCTTTGCATTTTTACTTTTTACCTTTATTTGTACTTATGCTTTATCTAAAACTTCTCTTATTAAGCGAATTGCTTTAACTTTTATCAATTTTAAAGTGGCTCAAAAGAATTCCTATTCATTTATCTTTTTCTTTTTACTTGCTACTTTACTTCTTGGTTTATTTATTTCTCCAAGTGTTCTATTTGTAATTCTTCTTCCAATACTAGAAGAAATACTCACTATTTTAAATATTGATAAAAAGGACAATATTTCTAAGATCTTAATGCTTGGACTTGGCTTTACTGTTTCAATTAGTAGTGGCATGACGCCTATTGCTCACGTCTTTCCTTTACTTGCAATGAATGCTGCAAATATTGAAGTTTCAACTTTTGAATATATTGCTATTGCTTTTCCAGCAGGACTCGTTCTTTTTCTATTGATGTATCTTTTACTTGTCCTATTTTTAAAACCAGAAAAGGATGGATTAAACTTTGAAAATATCTCAAATCTATCAAAAAACCTGCAAAAACTTGACAAAAAAGATATTATTACTCTTATTGTTTTTGTTACAGTTCTTCTATTATGGATTGTTCCATCTCTTTTTGAATTCATCTATTATCCCATTTATGAATTCTTTAATAAGTATGGAACTGTGATGCCTCCACTTCTTGGAACACTTATTTTATGTATTGTAAGAATTGAAAACAAACCACTTATTAATGTTGGTGATGCATTTAAAAATGGGGTTCCATGGGGTAGCTTAGTGATGTGCGCTGCAACTTTAGCACTTGGCGAAGCTATAAAAAGTGATGATGTTGGATTAATTACATATTTGCAATCAAGTTTAGGCAATGCTTTAATTAATCTTTCTCCTATACTTTTATTAATTATTTTTGCTTTATGGGCAGCAATACAAACTAATCTATCTTCTAATATGGTTACAGCGACTCTAGTTAGTACAGTAGCTAGTACCATACTTGCTTCAACTATTACTTCACTTAATCTAGAAGCAACTATCTGTATTATCGGAATGTTAGCAAGTTTTGCATTTGCTACTCCTCCATCAATGCCTCATATTGCAATCATATCTAGTTCAGAATCTTGTTCAGCAAAAGATGTATTTATCTTTGGATCTATACTGATGTTGCTTTCAGTAATAGTTGCTTTACTTATTTCTTATCCACTTGGATTATTAATCTTTTAAGGAGTAAACTTTATGGAAAAACTTGAGACTTGTAGAGATTTAATTGATTCTATTGATGAAAAAATTATTGAACTATATGAACAAAGAATGGATGTTGTTAAAGAAGTCATTAAATATAAGTTAGAAAACAATATCTCTATTTCTGATTCAAGTAGAGAAAATAAGATGCTAGAAAATAATCTTAAAAAGATTAAAAACGAAGAATATAAAAAATATTACAAAGATATTCTTGATGGATATTTAAAAGCTAGTAAAAGGATGCAGGAGGATATTAAGGAAAAGAAGTTAAATTAATTTTTGGGAAAATTTCTTGTCACATATTTCCTTTATTCTGAGCCCTTCATTCTCTAAGAATTTAATATCACTATATTTATCATCAACCATTTCAGGAAGATATATTTCAATATAAATCGGTAGATTTTTTAGGAAGGCAACCATTAATTGTTATCATAGAATTTATTAAGTAATTCAAACTCTTCTTTTCTTTCAAAAAATCTTTCCATGGATTAACCTCTTTTTTACCTGAATACGTTTCACTGAAAACGTATTCAGTATAGATAACTATCTACTCTACTTCCTCTTTGTCGATCTCTTTTAGACCATCTTTATTTAATAAATATACCTTTTCAAATAAACTTTTAATAAATTTTCGGTCATGAGAAATGGCAATTATTGGTCCTTTATAATCGTTTAAAGCTTCTATAAAAGAATCAAGAGAAAAAGGAGAAATATTTCTTGTTGGTTCATCTAAAATTAAAACTTCATCTTCATCTAAAACCATTTTTGAGTAAAATATTTTGGCTTTTTCACCACCACTTAAAGATGAAATTTCTCTGTCCATTTCTTCTTTTTTAAATTTTAGACTTCCTAAATAAGTATATACTTTGTCTAATTCTTCTTTTTTATAAGAATTAATCAGATATTCAAGTGGAGTTTTATAAGTAAGAAGTAAATCTTCATAGTTTTGAGGCATATAACCAATCTTAAAATCTTTTTCTTTTAGTTTTTCATAAATTAATTTGATTAAGGTTGTTTTACCAACCCCATTGTCGCCAATTATAACTACCTTTTCAGGTCCTTTTATAAATAGATTTATTGGCTTATCTATTAATACTGTCTCATTTATTTTTAGATTTTCTAGTTCTAAATCTAAAACTGTTTTAGAAGGTGGAATCAAATCCTTTTTGTTATTGAACTTTAAAATAATCGGATCTTCGACCTCAAACTTTTTAGTTAAATTCTCTTTTTCTTTTTCAAGCCTTCTTCCCATTGATTTTACTGAGTGCATCTTATCTTTTAAGTTTTTAGCTTCGCTAGGACATTGTCTTGAAACAGTATTTAAAGCATAATCTACACTGTTATAAACTCGGTTATATTTTTCCATTTTCTTATCGAAATTTTCTTTATCTTTATTAACAAGTTGAATGTTTCTTTCTAAAAAAGAAAGTCTTTCTTTTTTATATTCTTTATAAGAAATGTTTCTTAAAGTTGTTCGAGGTTCACTTTTAGATTGAAGAGATTCAAAATGAATTATCCTATTTGTACAATTAGAGAGTAAGTCTTCATCATGAGATATAAACATAACAGGAATTGGCAAAGATTTAATAACTCTTTCAAGCATCTTTAAAGAAGAAATATCTAAATCATTACTAGGTTCATCAAGAAATAGTATTGTTGGTTCAGTTACTAATATTGAAAAGAGTAAAAACTTAATTCTTTCTCCACCACTTAATGATTTAATTTTAAAATCAGGATTATTGATTTTATCTTCATCTACTTCTAAGCGATCAAGAATTTGATAATAAAGATTATAATCTAAAGTTGAATAATCAATTGCTTCATTAAGATATTCGCTTAAAGACATATTAAGTCTTGTTTCGTCTAAAAATTGCCGCAAAAAGCCAATCTTTTCATTTTTTATGTTAATACTTCCCTCAATTTCTAAATATTCATTAGCCTCTTTTTCATCATATAAAGCTAGTAAAAAAGAGGATTTTCCATTTCCTTCTTCACCAATTAATCCGACTTTATCACCTTGATTTAAAGTAAAAGAAAAATCCTTTACAAGCACTCTTAAATCTTTTTTATTAATTAAAGTTAAATTATTCACAATAAACATAAAACACCTCTTAGAAAAAAATTTTTGTAATAGCTGATTTAATGTTTTATATTCTCATTTTGAATTTAACTCCTTGTGCAATTAACTAAGTTCCTTCAAATAATAGCACCAAAAAGATTAGAATTCTAGATTATGCTAGCGTTTTAGTTTACCACTAAAAGTTTCAGCGACTAGTTTTTTCAAATTTCAATTATTCATTTATTTCAAAAACTTGCCGTGCAATTTGAATTTAATTTAAACAATATACATTAAATTACTTTTTCGTTTTCATTAGAAACCTTGCAAATCTCACCTTTTTCTATTTTTTCCATTCAACTGTAATCTTATATTGCTCGTTATATGTGAAATCCCAATTACTATCCCAACTATCTGGTTTTTCACTTACCATACAATGCACTATTAAATTGGCTCGATTTTGATTGAAAACAAGTTCGCCCATTTCTATAACACTTTCTGGAATTGTAATCTCGCTTATCTTTGCTTGGCTAAAAGCTTGTTCACCAATTAATGCTAAATTTCTACATTCATCTAAATTTACTTTTTCTAAACTAGAACATACAGCAAAAGCACCTTCTTTAATAAACTCCAAAGAACCCCCTAAAGAAATTTCTTTTATCGAAGTAAGTTGCTTGAAACTATTTTTACCAATATATCTTAAAGATGCAGGAAGAGTAAGCTTTGTTATT
>CALVLC010000058.1 GCA_944336335.1 uncultured Bacilli bacterium
CTGACTCATATCTAAATATTGCGTTTTGAGTAACATTTAGAAGTTTTGCCATATCCGTTTGAGTTAATTTCTTATCTTTTCTTAATGATTTAAGTCTATCAGCAACAATTTTGTTTATATTCATAATTATTCCTCCAATAAACTTAGTTAGTCAATTAAATTGATTTGATCAACGAAGGTATCCAAAAAATTTCGTAAATATTCAGTATAATTTTCGATTTCTTCGATTTTTAAATTATCGTTATCTTTATGCAAAAACCTGCAAAACTCAAGTTTTTTCTTAGAAAAGTTTAAAATTTCATTGTATTCTTGCTCTGTAATAATTTTGTTAGTCTTTAATTTTACTATGCAATTTTTAAAAGATATTTTTTCTTTTCCTACCTTTTCATTATAAAAATTGACTAAATATGTTCTTAAAATTTCGTAATTTAATTCGTATGTTGTTATTGCTAAATTTCTGTCTTCTATTTCACTTTTACTATACATAAAAATCCTCCTTGTAATAAGGATAACATAAATAAAATATATAGTAAAGGTGTTTTATATGTTTTTTATATATTCTATAAATTCGGATGCATTTATATAATCAGCTAAAGAGCACTCAACGTCATAAGAAATATTAGTTACTCCGTTAACATCATTAATAATTAAATGAGGGAGGTTATTTGCTTCAATTATACGAATTTTTTCTAAAGCCAATTCGTAAGAGAAAGATGGTCCTTTATCTAATTCAGAAATTCCAACAAATTTCATTAACTTATTTAGATCAAAAGTAAAATCTGGATAATTGCTTTCTTCTTTTAAAATTAAAAATAAGTCATAAAGGCTTAATCCTTCTTCAGATGGTTCCAATAACACTGATGCTACAAAAACTTTTAAGTCCTGTCTGAAAATTTGGTTATGCTTAAAACAATGAATTCTTGATTCTTTCGTTGTCGTTTTTATTTCAATTCTGTTTTTACTATTTAATTCAATATCATGTTTTGAAAAGAAATTTGAATGATATTTTTCAAAAATTTGACTATAACCATTCAAATAGATTGAATGTAAAAATAATAATTCACCGTATAAACCTATTCTTAGATTGTCTTTATTTTTGGTTGGTGTTACTTTAAATAATTCTTCTAATGAAAAAATTAGTTTTAATATTTCTTCATCTTTCATTGGATATTGAATTTTTTTAAAAAGATATTTAAAAATAATATCAAACTGTTCAAGCGTATTGATGTCTTCTTTTTTGCAAGAAATTCGATGAAAGAAATATTGTTTATTGTTTCGAATATAAGTTGAGTTTAATTTATATTCGAGATAGTCTGTTGAACCAGATTTAACAATAGTTTTATTTTTAGAGTTTCGTATAAAAATACAGTGTTTTTCATCTTCTGATTTAAAAGATAAAACTGGAGCTCTTTCTAGTTCGTCTTCAGTTAAGTCACCAATAAATTTATAATTTTCTTTAACCATATATATTACCCCCTGTTACTAAACGAATTGAAGAACTTGTTATAGGATTGTTAAAAGTAATTAACGGAAAAGCCTCTTCGTTTGTCCGTGTTTCTTTGAGTTTAACCAAATGAATTTGAATAAAAGTTAATTTATCATAAACCTTTCCCATAATATCAACAGGATGTCTATCTCCAGTAAAGTTTGTGTTTAAATTTCGTCCTTGAAGTAAGTTTTTTAAAGAAGTTTCAGTAGAATCTAATGGTTCACGAACTTCGCAAAATTTCGGCCTCATTATCATAATTAAAATTTTATCTTCTCTAACTTTCTTTTCTATTTCGGTAATTAGTTTGCCAAAGACAACAGAATTAAATTGACTTTTATCAGAAAAAATAAAATTTTTGAGAAATTTATTGTAAAAATCTGTGTATTTAAATTCAATAAGTAAATGTTGTTGGCGATGATTTTCTGAGTTATCAAAGTCAACATATGTACCAGTTTTCCCATATTGATTGAGGAATATTTTAAAAAGTTCTCGATTTTTATTTCTTTCTTCTTCAGTAATATCAATCCATAAATCTTGCTTATGACCACTAGAAATACTTTTCAAAACAATCGTATCTGCAACTGATTTTCTTGTTAATATTAAATCTTCATTATCTAAAGAAAATATTCTCTTAAATTTTGTTATATCAGTATTAGATTCTAAAAATGCTTCCAACGAAATCCGAAGATTGTTTTCGTGATCAACAATAGAAATGAATTTATCTCTTAATATATTTGTCATGTAAACTTTGCATACATCAAAATAATCAAGTTTATATCCAAACCAACGGCATCTTTGGTACATGGTATCAATTGCTGGCTTCTTCGAGTCTCTATAAATATAAGATATTATAAGCCTATTGATTGTTAATCCACGCCCAAGCATGTTTCCACCTACTAATATTTTATAGATAAATTCATTTTCTTCTTGATTTTGCAAAGTAGAATAATTAACAACTGTAACTTCAATTTTATTAATAACTTCATCAATTTCATTAATATATAAATCGAGATCGACTATTTTAGAAGGATATTGTTTTATATAATCGTCATAAAATTGTTTTGCGAGATTAATAAATTCCTTATAAGCAGAAGATTCTTTATCTTTGACTGTCTGTATAACTATTTTGTCAATATAATTAATAATTCTTTTGGTTATGGTGTTTTGAATACGATTCAAAGAAGATGGATGAACCATCATTGAAAAAGGGTCTTTATCATTTTGACTTCTTTTTATTGCACAAGAAAAAATAAAGTCGTTCAAGGCCTCAATAAAACTTTGTGGTATCGAATCTTTAAAATCATCAATGTCTTTAATAGGAATAATGTGTGGATTTTCTTTATTATCAAAGAAATCATTTCCACCAATATAACCTTTTCCTGGTCTGACAAGAACTAAAGTTTTAGGAGATATTATATCAAATGTCGATATTAATAAATTTGCTTGAGGAGTAGCTGTAACACTTAAAAAAGTACAGACATTAAATGAAGTAATAATTTCACCGATTTTATCATGTGATTTGTTTCCAATTGACTTTTTTGTATTAGGATTTCCAGGAGTAAACTCGTCACCCTCATCATCAATAATTAGAGTTGGATGTTCTTTATAAATTTTGCTTATTGTCAAAAATTCACCTAAATTTGTATTTTCTGAGGCGTTTTTTAAAACAAGAATGATTATTTTAAATCCGTTTTTTATATATTCATTTAAATTTTCATTAAAATTTTTTGTTAAATCGAAAATCTTAATCCTTTCATTATTTTCAAATGATTCAATAGCTCTTTCAAGATTTTGGTCTTTTAAATTCTTTTTTGTTCCGCCTAATATAAAAGCAATATCATATCCATTGTCGAAAGCTAATGCTATTGTGCTTAAGAAAAAAGACGTTTTACCACTTTGCACTTTTCCCAAACATAAAATTTTTTGTGGATCATTAAAAATGCTAGAAAAAGGATCTTTTAAAGAAAATAATGCATTGATTCCATTAGAAATAATATTTTGTGCGCTTTCTTTACCAACATCAAGTTCAAGTAACCTAGAAAACTCAGTTATAAAATAACCCGACGTTATTGGATTTTTTATATTATCATTATCTATTGTTATTTTTTCTTCAATTACTATTTTACCCATAATTAATTTTCGTTTAGTTCATTATTAAAATTGTTTAAAACGCATTCGATTTGCTTTGTATTTAACCCTAAATCTTTCGATAATATTAAAGATTTAATTAATTTAATAGCTAATGTATTTGAACTAACTATTGAATTTTCAGTTTTAAATTCATTTTGAATGAATTTGTTTTTATTGTTGATTTTTAATATATAATCATTATTTACATTTTCAAGCTTTAGCCAATTTCCATTGTCAAAATCTTCTACTAAATCGTAATATATTCTAATTTTTCCTTCCTCTTTAGGAACTTCAACATAATTTAAATCAATTTCCTTTCCTTTTAAAACAGAATTAATTTCATTAACAATCTCATCTATTTTGGACTCTGAATTTGTTACTTTAGTTTTTGCAGAAGTAGTTGAATCAATCGAAACTGTTGTTTTGCTTGAATTGTTATTGTCATCTATTACTTTCTCTCGATCTAAAACTGTTGCAATGGTTGGCTGAGTAGATATAGATAAATTTTCTTTTATATTTTTTGAAACATTTTTGACAATTTTGTTTTTGATTTTTTCATTGTCAGTTTCTTTTCGTAATTTTTGACATGTTTTTTTCATTTCTTTAAATGATTCATTAGAAAGTAGTTGTTCGACAAACATGTCTTCCGTTCCGTCATCTGCCCATACGAATTGATCTTTATCAAAAGAAACTATACTTTGATTTCCTTCAAAAACAATTTGACCAATTAATCTAGAATTCTGAAAACTGTTGCCCTTATTGTAAATTTTTTCAGGCTTATAACCTAACTGAATGCATCTTTTTGCTTGAACAAGTTTTAATCCAGTAATATCTTGATTACCTTTTGCCAGTATACCAATCCATCCTGAATATTTATATGTTGTATTTTTCGCTGTTAATTCACCTTCAAAGCTTCTACAATATGCAGAACCATTTTCATCCTTTCTAAAAACTGGTTTTTCGTATTGAACCTTAATTCCATTTACAATAATAGCAAGGTCTTTGTGGTAAATGTAATGTTCATAAATAACGCCGAGATTATATCTTAGTTTATTTAATTTATCTTCCGTCTTTTTTACTCGTAAATTTGAAATTTCAATTATTGTATAGTGATAGTCAGAATCTTGATAACCTACTCTTGCTTCCAATTCTGTTGGATTTTTCCTTTCAAAAGTTGGAACATCAATGATTGCTGTTCTTTCTACATTTTCATCATATCTAGAGGATGTAATTTTATAAGTATTTCCGAGGTAAACAGCTGCATATTTTAAACCCATACCATAAACCGATAATCTGTCTTTTTCGTTTGCTCTTGGGTTAAATGACTTTAATTTAAGTGCACGGCCAAATTCTTCTGTATTCATTCCAAATGCGTTATCTTTTATTGTGATTTTGTTATCATCCCATCTGATATCTACTAAGCATTGATTACCGTCAATTATATTGTTAAGAACATCCTTGTGGTCCAAATAGCTTTGTAATGAATTATCGATAAATTCAGCCATTACACGTTCAATTTTGTATGATTGAGATTGAAATACGGAAATAATTCCGGAACCTACAGAAACATCATATTTTTCAAAGTTACTCATTATTTACCTCCTTTGAGTCCAAATATTCAATAAATAATTTAAATACATTATAAATTACATTAACGTTCACAGCGTTGCCAAGTTGTTTGAATGATTCTTTAGGATCTTTATTTAAAACGAAATTATCCGGAAAACTTTGCAACCTAGCCGCTTCCCTAGCTGTTATATATCTTTTTTGAGGTCCATATATCGGCCTATGATCCATAGCTACTAATGCAGGAGATTCTGTTGGTCTTTTAACACGAATACCGCTGGTTCTAAATTGAATAATTCCGTCATAAACTGATTCAATATCTTTTCCAGCTTGCCATTCAAATTTTCTATCAGTATTAGTAAAAGTATCTCTGATTTTCCATTTTTTAAGCCGTTTAGTAATTTCATTTTTATATGTCATGAACAATTTTCTATTTTTCCTTATAATTTCTTGTTTCCATTTTGGAAAATCACTGTAATCATAAGTTTGACCAAATTCATCACTCCAAATTGGGTACCCTATTATTCTTTTTTCCTTTGGTATGATATGAATAAATTCATCCCAGCAATCTAAAATTTTTAAGAGATTTTTATTCAATTTATATTTATTGGTTTCTTTAGATTCGTTTTCAAGAATACTAGTTATTGAACAATTTCCAGTTCTTCGGCGAGGAATATCGAAGTTAATTTTGCCGTTATATATGTCTTTTCTAACTGCTAAAATAATTGCTCTGTTTCTGAGTTGTGGAATCCCAAAATCTTTTGGCGCAACAATAAGTGGTCTTTCAATGACATTATAACCTGATTCAGAAATTTCATGTCGAATAGTTTTCCAAGTCTCCCCATTATCGTGGTTAACAAGATTTTGTACATTTTCTAGAATCAAAATCTTTGGTTTATTTTTGAAGTCATAACAATTTATAATTCTTATTATTTCTCTAAATAATGTGCCTCTTGAATCTTTGAAACCTGCCTGATTTCCGCCTTTAGAAAAAGTTTGACATGGAAAACCGCCACAAACAACATCTGGTGAATCTAAGTTCATTTTTAAAGGATCAATTTTCTTAATATCTCCTAATGGGACTTCATTGTAATTTACTTTGTAGGTATTTACAGCTTGTTCATTAATTTCCGATGAATATAAACAAGTGGCTTCTCCATCTGAATATTTCATCATTGCTTGACGAAAACCACCAATTCCGGCAAACAAATCTATATAAGTAAAATCTTTATTAATAACTGACATAAATGATTCCTTTATACTGCATATAATTCAATATATTCTTTAATAAAACTATCAAATCCTGATTCATTAAAGATAAAAAAAGGAGTTTTTCCATATTTATTTTTTACATAGTTTTTGCTATAGGCATCAATAATATCATTTTCATTTACATAGCAAGATCTATTAGTCTTGTGTTCTGTGAAATAAAATGGGTTCCAAGCAACAAAAACTGCCTTTTCTCCTATTTCGCAATATGCAAGTAAAAAAGAAATGGTATCAATTTTAATGGTTGGTATATCATCAATGTTTAAGGATGAAATTTGTCTTCTTTTTACTGTAGGGTCTTTAGGAAGATAAGCTTTATTTAAGTTTGAAATATTAAAATAAAAAGAGTAGTTAATATTATCTTTTATACATTTAATACATTTGAAAATATCTTTTTTATTGTTGTTGTTAAATTCAGTAATATTGTACTGATTATTAATCAATATTTTCTGAAAAGCATTAACTAATTCAACTTTATTTAATTCTGTTAATCTAATGTTTATATTCATTTCCATACTTTTTTAATTTTTCCTCATATGTAGATATTATATTTTCAATCATTATTTCTAATTGCGCATCAGTAAAAGATGCAGAATCTTTAATTTCTATTAATTTTTGTATGTCTAATGAAAAGTGAAGAATAATTTCCTTTGGATATTTTCTTGTGAATTCCAATGTGTCATCTTGGCTGCATTTGCCTTCCCAATCTAAACTACATTGTGGATATAAAACGTTGTTTATAATCAACTGTTTTACAGATGAAAGTATTTTATGTTCTAATGTCTCTTCTTTAATTGAAGAGTATTCTTTTTGAGAATCTCCTAAGAGAAGATAATCAGTGGATGTTTTTAATACTTTAGCAATAAGAATAATTGAATCTATTGAAGGCAATCTTTTATTACCTTCAATATTGCTAATAGTAGGGACAGAAATTCCTGTTAAATCAGATAGTTGTGATTGAGTTAAGCCTAATGAATTTCTTTTGTTAAGTATTCTGCTTCCGATTTCGTTTTCCATATTAATTTTCCTTTTATTATTATATTCGTTAATCAATTTAATATCAACGTTAATAAATATTTTTTGGCTTAATAATGATATTACTTGGTTTATTAACGTTTGTTTGGATTGTTTATATACGTTTTTGAGTTGATACTTAATGTGAAAATGAAAAAATTTTATCTAGACATAAGCGCACTTCATAAATTGGATATTTATCCTTATTCCTGTTATATAACTAGAAATGGTACTTGTGTTAGCGGCATGACTGATAACGCTTTCTTTTATATATCTAGAGAAGATAAAGCGGATGCACGATGGATGTATCAAGAGGTATCTGAAAAAATAGATTGGAAAAGTCGTAGAAGAATACCCTATGAGAAAAAATCTCTTTGCTATGTATATCCGAAGCCTGGTTTTTATTTTGTTACACACTATAATAATCCTAAAAAAGGTCATAAAAATGACTAAATTAGTCATAAAAATGACTACATCTAATCCAAAAAATACGATAACCATCGAATAAATTATAAATTTTAAAATTATTTTGTTGTTTCTCTTATTTGCGGGTTGAAACTATAGTTGTCAAAAGAAATTGGTATTGAAGGTCAAGAGCTCTACTTCTTGCTGATTATCTTATAAGACGAAGATCTTAATTAATTACATTATTGGCACTTATTGATAGAAAGCCTGAGTATCTACTTATTAGTAACACTGATTAAGATAATTAGTCTTCTGACAAACATAGTTCGATAGCGATGAGTCGAAAAAGAGGCAAGATTGAGTGTAAAGCTCCAAAGTATATCTTGCCTCAGAAATATCATCGCAAATAGGAGAATACATGGAAAATCAAAGATTTAATAAAGCACCATTTATTACTGATGAAGAAGTATTAAAAATGGCAACTGTGCCGATGTTAATTGAAAGAAGTGTTTTTGTTAACAAGGTAAATAATACTAAAAGAAAAAGTTATGTCGGAACTTTAGAGTTTGATAAAGATTTAACTTTACTTCCTATTAGATTAACTAGTGATGAATTTGCATTACTACACTTCTATTCAGGAAGAAAGGCTATTTCTGATCAATTTAGAG
>CALVLC010000059.1 GCA_944336335.1 uncultured Bacilli bacterium
TTAATTACTTTTCTCCATAGGTTCTAAAGAAGATCTTACCTAAATCTCTACGTTTAATTGGATCAAGATTTAAATCAAATAATTTATCAACTACACCATTATTGATGATAGCAACTCGATCACAAAGTTTTGAAACCATATCAATGTTATGAGACGTTACAAATACTGTTCTACCATTATCAGCAAACTCTCTAATCATATTAACTAAAGTTTCATAAACCATAATGTCAAGACCAACTGTAGGTTCATCTAAAATCCATACTTTTGGATTGTGAATTAAAGAAGCCATTAAACAAATCTTTTGTTTCATACCATGAGAGTATTCTTTGATTTTTCTATTCATATCAACTTCACTCATAGTAAATTTAGAAACTAAATAGTTATAGTTGTTTTCAAAACTTGCTTGAGACATACCATAAGCCGAGGCGATAAATTGAAGATATTCATTTCCACTCATAACTTCATAACTTGTTGGTTCGCTAGGAACATAGCCTATATCAAATTTAACTTCTAAAGGATTTTCAACTGTATTTTTACCATTGATTAAAATTTCACCAGAATCTTGTTCTTTTAAACCGATGATACAATCAATAGTTGTTGATTTACCAATACCATTTCTTCCGATAAAACCGAAAACCTCACCTTTCTTAACGGTTAAATTTAAACCCTTAAGGACTTCTTTTTTGTTTTTACCTTTTCCATAGGATTTAAAAAGATCTTTAATGATTAAAACTTCATTAGATTCTTTCTTTTCTTCCTCAGGAGCTGGTTTACTTATTGCAAGAAATTCATCATTTCTATCAGCCATTAATATTTCCTCCTTAAAGATTTAATCCATAATGCATCGTCTTCATGGGCTTTAAAAAATGAATATGAAGCATTGCAATTTGAACATTCATAGTGATCTTCTTTTTGATAAACGTTTTTTGCTCCACAGACTGGGCATTTATCAATGTATTCTTCTTTGTCTGCTAAAAATAACATTGTAAATGAAGCAAACAAGTTTTTAAAAAGTGTTTCATGATTCTTTTTAAAAACTGATAAAGAAATCACATTGTTATATTCATGTAAGTAATTCGACATTGTAAATAAAATTACATTGTCATAGGTTCTAGATAAATCTAATAAGCGTTCATTGACGTAATCTTTGTTTTCTTCATTTATTGAAAAGACGGGAAAAAGATAATAACGTGCTAATCTATTATCACCAACTTTAAGTTTAGTGTAAGTCGATTCATTTAAAAAATGAACTTCTACAACAATTCCACCACTTTCTTCTTTGACAAAGAAAGCAAAATCATCTTTTTTGAACAAGATTTCACTAAAGTGAAATTTCTTATTTTCGTCAAGATATGCTTTTGATTTTAAATTTTTAATTCCACGAGCTAAACCTTTACTTTGCAAGTAGTTAAATAAAGAAGTTATAACATAGTTATAGAAAGCGGCATTAAAATCAAAATCATCTTTTTTCTCTAAAAGATAATTACTCTTATAGTACTTATAACAATAGTTATATTTTTCATCATGAAGTAAAACATTAGTTAAAATTACGTTTTGATCAATTCTCTTTTTAGATGTGATTTTATAGAATTCTGTGCCTTTGATATTTTTAATACGTCTATTGATTTTGGAAATTAGTTTATTGATTTTTGTAACACTTGTTAAAGGTTTAACAAAAATTCCCTCATATGGATACGAAAACTCTTTAAATGTATTAAAAATTGAATATTCATTAAAGGTTATTCCCTTAATTTCAAAATGTTCTTCAAGTGAATCAGAAATAAATTCCATTGAATCGCGAATAATTTCAAATTCATCACTTATTTTTTGAATAAGTAAAGCAATAAATCTATTTTCATAGTTATCAATAGTATCAATGTTTTCTTTTGTATGAACATATTCTGGAGAGAACTCTAAATCTTTTCTTTTCCAAAGTTTTGTATCTCTTGTTGTTTCTAAAAATGAATCAGGAGTAAGCCTTCCAGCTTGTTCACTACGAAGAACAATTTCACTAGTTGAAACTTCAATGTGAGGTGCATAAATGACTGAAACAATTTTGTCTAAAACTTTACTAAACTCTTCAAGTTTAGTTTTCGTTTCTTCAAAATCATACCTATCATTAAATTTAATTTTGTTAGTTTTTAAGGCATTATAAAGAACACCAAATGTCTGTTTTTTATTAACAATTTGGTTAAGTTTTGCAGTGAATTTAATAAAATAACTACTAACTTTGTTCATAACGCCTTCTATAAAAATAACTTAAATATAGATTAGAGTTTTCTTAAAAGTCTATTGATAACATGACGAGTTAATGCAAAGGAATTTGCACCATATGTTTGATCAATAAGTTTAGTTAAATCAACTAAACCTTGTTTGATATAATCTTCAAATCGACCTTCAAGTTTAGCAATAACTTTACGAGCAAACATGAAATCTAAAGCTTCTTCTTTTTGTCCGCCACATGCAACATAAACAGGAACTAGAAGCTCGATTTGGTGCATGATACGATTACCAAAGGTTAAATCAAAAGTATTATATGTAAAATTCGTTAAATTTCTAAAACGAGCAAAATCATCCTTTGACATTCTCTTTGAAGAATCAGCTTGTGCGCTTTCAAAAAGTTGCATTAATTTTTGATATGATAAAGTGATTTTTGGAGTTTCTTCATTAACTTCAAATGGTTCATTACGATCATCAAAAGAAATCGTGATAGCTCTATCGTAAACCTTATCAGTAATGGTATATGTTGAATCATCCTTGTTTGCAGTTCCGATAAACCGAGTTGTTGGTGCAATCTCTAAAATACCGTTATCAAGATGCATTGGAGCTTCAAAATCATAAGGGAGTTGCATAATTTTGAGTTTCCATTCATCTACTGGATATTCAAGAATAGACAAGAAATCAGCAAAGTAATACTCAATACGAGAAATATTAAGTTCATCAAGAACCATGATATTGATATTTCTTGGTTCAAATGTTGCTTGATATAGTCTCTTTAAGAATTCTGTTTCGTTATACGTTTTTGAAAAGTCATTGAAGTAACCTAAAATTGAAGTACGATCACGCCATGTGGCTTGAACTGGTTCAAAGAAAGATTTTTGTCCAATATATTCACTAAAATAACGAGCAAGGGAAGATTTACCAGTACCACTAAGACCTTCAAGGATAATAAGTCTAGAAGCACTTAAACCAGATATAAACGCTCTAATTGTTTCAATATCAAAATACAAGCCTTCTTCTTTAGCAAGGTAGTTTCTAAAGTTAATGCATAAATCATTTAAATTAATAAGTGCATCGTCAAATTCTTCAGGTTTTTTGTTTTCCATTAAGAAATCAACAGTGCATAAACCAGGGAAAACTTTTTCTTTATCAGAAAGTTCTTCTTTAGCATCACTTCCTAATGAAACACTGCCAGCTCCATTTCCAACGCCGCCAAATCCACCTTGGCCAGAAGTTGCGCCTTTTTTATCATAATCGCTTTCACCAAAACTAGAAGCAAGCTCACCTTGTTCATCTTGAAGTTTTTCTTGAGCTTCTTCTCTTTCTTCTTCCATGACTTCTTGAGCACGGTTTGAGAAGAATCTAAATGGTTTATCAATATTTTTAAAGTTAATGTAAAGCATTAATGCTGAGCCAATAACTGAACCTAAAACTAAGTAAATCAAGAAACCAACAATCAAGCTAGCTGCTAAAAATAAGAAGGAGTTAGTAATTGTTTCAATGCTATATGGATATTGTGCTAAAAGTGCAATACCAAAACATAATGCTAAGCAAACAAAGAAAGTAATTACGTAAATTATTGACCACTTTTTAGTCCGTATTTTGTTATCATAGTATTTTGCAAGGCGCATCTCATAAATAAAAGCGGCTGCGAATAACAAAATATAAATATAAGCAAGTAAAACTAAAATGTAAGCTTGATGGGAACCAATAAATTCTGGAAATCCAAAACTGGATGATAAGTTTTGAAATGGATTTCCCTTTTTCATCATTCCATTTACATCAAGACAAACTGATGCAAGTAAGCACATCACAAGATAAAAGAAAATAAGTCCAAGGGCGATTAAATTCTTTCTTGTAAAATGTGTTTTGAATACCTTTCTTTTCTTAGCCATAAACTAGTGTTCTCCCTTCATTTATCACTTTTGTTAGATCTTTTAAATCTATTTTTTAATTGCTCAAAACTTTTCGAAAAAAAGTTAGTTTTGCAATCTTTTTCATTATTTTCTTTAGCTTTTTCTTCAAGATTCATTAAATTCATCTTTTCATTAAATAAAGTTAAAGTATTTTCATCAAGAGCGTCTTCTTTATATGCGTTCCCATCAACAAAAGTATATATTTTATCTTTATATATAGTTAAGTTTTCATTAATGACTTGGAGCTTAGCTTCTGAATCAAAATCATATTTAAATGTATCAACAAGTAAGGAAGTTCTCTTACTTAAAGCTTCTTCAAACATTGAGTTATAATGATCAAACATTAATAAACAATAACCAATTGCTATAATCGTAATGATTCCAGCATTTGATTGTAAGAAGATAATAAATACTCCAAGTAAAGGAACTCGCGTTCCATTGTAATAGCCAATAATGTTATCAAAAGTTAAATAATCTTTATATTGAAAGTTAGTATCACTGGTGTTATTTGAATCGCCCCTTGTGATGAAAACGTTTTCACCATCTACTTCTCTAACTTCAATAATTCTATGAACAATAATAGTTCCTTCAGTATTTTTAAAAGCAACTACATCGTATTGCTTAACATCATCTATACTCTCATATCCGGTAACGCCGATTATGTCATAAGTATCAAATTGATTAGTTAAATTGTTTTCAAATAAATAATCGTTAGAATCATTTCTTTCAGACATACTACCTGAAGAAATAACTATAAGACCATTGTTACCAAAAGAAAGATTGTTATTGAAAAATCTGCCATATAAGCTAAAGCCAAAAATTACAAGGACAATAGCAAAAATGCCATAACTGGCAACTTTTTTTGTAATTTTGAAAGCTTTTGCGTGTTTTTTGGCTTTCTTCTTTCTTTCTTCACCTTCTAAATCAAGTATTTCTTGATCAGCCCTTCCTTTGTTAATTTCCTCAATATTTGATAAATAATAATGCCTAAATAAAAAAGTAAAGACTAGACAGAAGCTAATCAAACATAAAGCAGTAACGATTAAAGAAAGAATTTCTACACTAGTCATATTAATTGCCTTTTACGTAAGATGTAGCAATCGTAACATTAATATTAAACTTTTTATTTTGAACAGCGTTATTAAAATTCTTTAATTTTTCTGCATAATCAGTTTCAACTTTATCGCCAACACCATTTCCATATTCACATGGATTTTTACCATTAAAATACTCGCCCCAAGCAAATGTAAAAGTTGAAGTTACAGTTGCACTAGTAAAACCTGTTGCATCATTATATACAAGTTTATTTGTAATATTTTTTAAATCCGTTGTTTCAGTTGCAATATTGTCTCCTGCTTCACCAAGAATAAAAGAAAAATCTGTTAGACAAGAATAATCAATATATTGGTTAGTTGCATTTAAAGTTGAAAATGCAGTTTTTGTTGCTTTATCAAATGAAATACTAATTCTATGCTTGCCATCTTTTAAAGAAGAATTAGACTCAATTGTATAACCCAGTGAAAATTCTAAATCTTCACCCGTTGTTGCATTATCATCAAAAATAATATTTGGATTAGGATTTGTGGAGTCTTTTTTATAATCAAAAGAAATATTTGTGTCACAAGTTCCTAATTTAATAAGGGTTGTTCTATCCTCGGCGTTAGAAACATTTACTGTTACTTCGTTATTACTGCTATCAATAGAACCATCAATAATCCATGAAGAAAAACCAACTGCAGCTAAGGAGACAGTTGCAAGTCCAATTAATGAATACATGACTATTTTATTTGTTTTTTTCTTGATCATAATTATTGAACGACTCCTGGAGTAATAACAAGGGTCGCAGGCTTATTAGCAGCAGCAAACTTTTTATCAAAAGCATCTTTGAATTCTCTTAAAGTTTGTGGTGTATTTGCTCCTTCTTCTTCACAAGGATTTTTTTTACCAAATGCTTCACCCCATTTAAATTTATAGTTTAAAGTTAAAGTTAATATATTTGAGTTAATAGATGTTGTGTAAGTTAAATAATCACCGCTATTAGTGTCGCCTGTTCCAGTTGGAACACTTGTAGCTTGGCTAACTGCTGTATCCGATAAAGCAATATCATAAGTGCTACTTAAAATAGTAGTATCTATATATTTTGGAGTACCAAGTATATCAATAAATAACTTCGCTCCACTACCTTCAGTTGTATCAAAAGCAAGATTTACTTTGATTGATGAAAAACTAGCAATGCCACCTTTATCAATCGTTAAAACAACTTTAAAATCGAGTTTTTCAAAACCTTCGGTACCTGAAGTAATTGAACCTTTATTATCGCCTTTTAATGAATCAAATCTAACATCAAAGTTAGATACGTTTTCTCCTGTTCCGGTAACAATACTAGCTTTTATATTTGTATCATTAACAGCACCAATTGTTGCATTAATTGTTTGAGTAGTTTTTGTAGTATTAACAATTACCCAATTAGCAAAACCAACACTTGCTAAGCTAACAAGTGATAAGCCTAAAAAAATGTACATGAATTTAATCTTTTTAAACTTTTTCATTGATTTGCTCCTACTTTAGTAACTTCAATTTTAATAGTTAAACTATTAAGGTTTTTATTCATCTCAGTAATTTCATCTTGAGCTTTTTTAATTGCACCTAAATAATACTCAGAAGTTACAGTTCCTTTAACATAATCTTGCTTTATCGCTTCAAGTTTATTTGAATAAAATGTTGCTGGGTCTTCATTACCAAAATATGAAGAATAAGTAATTTCTAAATCACTTAATAAAGTATCGAGTTCAGCAACTTGGAAACCTTCAACTGAATACTTGTTAAATGTTAAATTATCAATAGCAATAGAACTAATACTAGGTTTTAAATAATAATAATCTCCACCAGCATTTCTTCCAAAAATATCAGTTTGACCAGATGTTCCACTAATTTCAGGTTTATTATTATCAACTGTAGAACCATCTGAATTTGATACTACACTAATTTTTACACTATCAATATTTTGTTTTTCTTCGTTAGCGATGATAACTTGACCTTTAATAGGTGTAGATAAATCTTCTTCTACTTTATCTCCACCAACAATTCCGCTATCGCTAACTTTTGAAGGACCTAAAGTAATGGTTTTATTAGATTTATCTAATTTTGCTTCACAAATAACTGTCTCAAAACTCATTGTGTCAACATTAATTGATACACTAAAATTTTGATTAGGTTGTTCAATAGAAATAATCCATGATGAAAATCCAACACTAGCTAGTGAAACTAATGCACATGAAACAATTCCAAAAAATATTTTTTTGTTTTTCTTGAATTTTATCATAGATTAAATAATTAATTCGCAGTGTTATTTAAAGCTAATGTAGCTTTTATCGTAATGGTTTGATATGAATCGCCGCCATTTTTGAAGAACCTATCCATTGCGTTAAGTTCAGTTCTTGCTTGATTCATTAATTCTAATTTTTCTTTAGTTGATGTCTTTTTATTAATAAATTCCTGATAGAAAGTAGCAGGTTCTTTACCGCCAAAGAAAGTTCCCCAATTAAAAGTTAATGCTTTAGTATCTCCTTTAAATCTATACATTGTATATCCTGTAACAGCATCTTCTCCAGTAACTAACTCAAAATCCTTTTTGAGTTCTTCAAGGGTGTCGTAATCTTTTAATTCTATATATGTATGGTTGACTGGTGTTCTGCCGAAAGCATCACTTGCACCAACAGTTGCTTCTAGTTTAGTATTACTATCTTTATTACCAAGTACAACATCAAAAGTTAAACTTTCAAATGCAGATGTAGAAGCAAATGCTAAGTCATATTGATCTAAACTTACAGTTAAATCTTTAGTAGAACCGCCTGTAAATTCAGCACCAATTCCATCACCAGTTTTATTGGCATCACCATTAGCAAGTACTAAACCGTTTTCACTAGCACTTTTAACTATATTTAAATAACAAGTTTCTTCGGTAATGGTATCAATATTAACTCCGATTCCATCTAAGGTTGATTCAGGTTTATTTAAACCAATAACCCAAGCAGAAAAACCAACTCCACAAACGGTCAAAGCGGTTAATCCGATTAAAAAAGAAATTATAACTTTATTTTTCTTGAATTTCATAAACTATTCTCCTGTAGAACTATTTCCTAAGGAAACTAATAAGTCTAATGTTCCAGAACCTAAAACAGTATTCATTGTGCTCAATTCAGTGTAAGCATTATTAGACATTATTAGTAATTCTTCGAATTTTTGATTTTTAACTAAACCGTTATAGAAAGTAGTAGGTCTATCTCCGCCAAAGAAACTTCCCCATTTTAATTTATATGTCATTTTTTTAGCGTTTAATGTGTAGGTTGTATAAGTTCCTTCATCAGATATAGTGAAATATTCTTCAGTTAAAGGAATGGAAACATCACAATCTAAATAATACCATGGGGCAGCTGTTGTTCTATATGTAGCTCCCATTTTATTTCCTTCGTTAGCGACTTTATTGCATGTTGATTTTTTATCGCCATTATCAATTGTAATTTCAACTTGATCAGGTTCATTTGTTGCACTATCACCGATACGAACAGTTAAGGATGTAAATGTAAAACTTAAAGCATTTGTATCAACTTTTATGCCCTCATCTTCGGCGTTAGTTTTAGTTCCAACAATTTGTTTACCAGTTCTATCAACAGCACTTTCTTCAGCAACTGTTATTTTATTTGTACTTAAAGCAGCTTCAACAAAAATAGTTTCATTTTGAACTTTATCAACTTGTAAATTTGCAGTTAAGCCTTGTGAAGTTTGAGTAACGCCAACAAGCCAAGTTGCAAAACCTACTGTTGTTACAGAAACAAGAGCCAATGCACTTAAGCAACCAACAATAATTTTATTTTTCTTTTTCATAATTATTTAACCTCAGCTTTTAGATAAATTTGTTTATTGTTAAATGCTTCACTTAAAGCTTGGAATTCAGCATGAACAGCATTAACATCATCTGTTGTATTTTCTAACTTGCCATCTTTTGCATCATATAATCCGTTATAATATGCACTTGGTGATTTTTCACCAAAGAATGTTCCCCAATCAAAAATTTCAACTACTAAACCAGTTGCGGTATATTTTTTGTTACCTTGTTCATCAGTAGTTAAGGTAATTCCGCCAGCTGGAGTTCCATCTTGAGTAGGTAAAGTAATTGAAGGTGTCTTAATCTTTATATATGTATAATCGCCGGCAGCACGCCAATCAGAAACAGGAACATCGGTAGGAACATTTACTTTATTATTGTTTGTTGCGTCATTTTCAACTGGTGCATTATCAACTTTATAGTCATAAGCAAAATCAAAATTTAATGTTGTAAAAGCGCCTGCATCTTTACCAACTTCAAGAGTGATATCCATTGTAATTGAAAAATCTGTTGCTTTTTGTGCTGTGCCTTCTTCACCTTCAGCTTTGCCATTGATAAATGAACCAGTGACTTTACTTAAATCTTCACCAATATAAACGTCTGATTCTGTTAAAGTGATTGCAAGAGAAACGTTGTTTCTTACAGCTGTATCAACTGTGACGTTTGTTCCATCAGTATCGGTTGTATTATTTGCGCCGATAACCCAAGTTGCAAAACCGGTTGTGAGTAAAACGATTGAACCAAAAGCAGCGATTCCACCTACTACCCATTTTCTACGGGAACTTTTTTTAATTGTTTTTTTCATATCATAACCTCTTGACATCCGTCAAAATGCAAATAGTTTAACAACAAAAAAAGAATTTTTGACAAACGCACAAAACTCTTAATCTTTGTTATTTTTATAGCATGCAAACTTAAAAATAATAGAAAAATTATGTTTCCTAAGCCACCCCCGAGAGATTTTAAATTCATGCCGTTGATTTGCATGCCTTTATTTTAAACTCAACCTTGTCTTTAGACAAGGCTTAAAAACTCACCAATACTCTTATAAAAATAAAATCCTTGCAAAGCTCAAGGATTTTAGAAAATGAATTGTAAAGATTTTTTAAAAGAATTTTTATGTCGACATAC
>CALVLC010000060.1 GCA_944336335.1 uncultured Bacilli bacterium
ACTAGAGATAATAATATTTTTTCACTTAAATTAGTCATTTTTGTGTAAATCTTCTAAAAGTATTGCTCTATTGTTACGTTTTACTAAAGCGATTGTTGTATCAAAGTAACTCATCATAATTGAAGCCCTTTGAGATGGGACAACAACTAAAAATTGTTCATTTAATGTTTTAAAATACGAGATCATTGCTTCAATACGTTGTTCATCCATATTATTAAATGCTTCATCTAAAATAACCAAACCTAAAGGAGTCTCTCTTTTATTAAATTGAGACGAAGCATTAAACAATTGTTCAAAACTCGCAGCAATAATAATATAGAAAGGCGTTTGAGTTTCTCCACCACTTTTTTCATTACTAACTTTTGAAAAGTAAGCAATCTCATTATTACTGTATCTAATTTTGATATCGTAAGACATAAATGAACGATAATCAGTATATTCTTTAAGCTTTCTTTCCTTGTCGCTTGAATTGTTATTTTCGTCAGTGAAAACCTTAAAAAGTTCTAATAAGGCCTCTTCATCTTTTTTATTTAACTTATTCGAAAAAAGATCTCTTGGTTCAAAATCTTCATTCGACATGAAAATATCATAAAAACGGCCAAGTTCTTCGTTTTTGTTTCTTTGAATTATAAATTCATAGACATCTCCATCAGTTCCGAAAGGTTTACTTTTCAAAACTTTATTTAATTTATTAATATGGTCGTGTTCATCTTGGATAGACTTTCTTATTTTTGAAATATAATCTACTTTAAATCCGTTGATTGCTTTATTCTCAGCTTCATCAAGTTGCGATTTATATTTACTTAAAGTATTTCTTATTGTTTTATTGTATAAATCTTTAAAGTCTTTAAGTGATTCGATTTTTGCAGGGAATGTTTCCCCAATTTTTAAATTATATTCTTTCATGCTATCGCAGATAGAATTTTCTAAAGTAATTACTTGGTTATCAATAATTCTTAATTCTTTTAAAATTAATTCATTTGATAAATTGCTAAATGGGACAAAATAAGCAACTCTAATTAGATCAATTCGTGGATTTTCATTAATTTCGTCAAGTTCTAAGTTAGCTTCATCAGTTTGTTTTGTTAACTCATCAATTAAGATTAAAACTCCTTCTTTTTTCGCTTTTTTCGACGAATTTTCATCATTCAATTTAACAATTAATCGATCTTTTTCTGCGATTTTTTCGTCACATTCTTTTATTTTATTCGCAAGTGTTGCTAAATCTTGATTTTCCTTTAACAAGGATTCAATTTCTTTTTCAAGTTCCTTTAATGATTCACTCTTTTTTGAAAATTCAGGATATACAAATACACCATCAAGACTTAAATAATCAATATTGCTTTTTGATATTAAGTCTAGTTTTTCCTTAATTTCATTTAAATTACTGCGGATATTGTTAATTCTTTCATTTACTATCTCAATATCACTTAAACATTTTTGAAGTCTTTCTTTAAAACTGTTCACACCAATATAAGGCAATTTAACAGTTTTCTTTGCTCTTTGAATAAGCTTATTTTTTAAATAAGCAAAGCCATCATTAGTAATTTCTTCATTCTCAAACGAAAAAGCTTGGAAATTTTCCTTTTCAAAGGCGTTACCAAGAATAAGTTTACAATATTTTTCAGCATCAACAGAGTTAAATTCAAAATAGTTATATAAAGAATTTTCTTTCACTTCGACTTCATCAGGATATTTATTCAAATCAATCAAAGAAAGCGACTCAAATTTGTCTTTATTTTCGTTATAAATTTTGCTTACAAAGTTAAAATATCTGCCATTTACAATAATATCAAAACGACGATTGGCTAAAAATTGTTCTAATAAATTTCTCTTGTTTTCGTACTCATTTTTAATTTCGATGTAACTACATAAAGGACCGATTTCGATATCTTTTCTATATTCTTCGTGGAATTTATTTTTTACTAAATCAACAAAAGAATTTATGTCGATACCAATATCTTTTTTATAATCGGTTTGGTAATTTTCTAAGTTTTCTTTGGTTTTCAAAAGTTCATTTTTTCGCGAAGTTTCATCTTGAAAAATTCTATCTAGTTCAAGCTTTCTTTCTTTTAAACTAGGTTCCAAATCTTCTTTCAAAATTTGCTTGTAATTAGCTATTTCAACTAAATAACCCTGCAAATCCCCACTATTTTTAAATTTATTCAAATTAATATCAATTCCAAAATACTTAATTATTTGTAAATCTGCATTCAGTTTAGCATTAAAAATATTAAGCTTATTTTCTAAATTTTTAAGTTCAATTTTAGTGCGTTCTCTTTGATCAAGCAAGTTTCTATAATGAGTGTTTAAATTATCATTTTCGTAAGCTGTTCTAGTTTTTATTAAATTTGTCTTTTCATTGTTTTCAAGCTCTATTATCTTACTTAGATTTTCAATTTCTGAACTTAAAATATTAAGTTCCTGCTTCTTTTCTTTATATCTTTTTTCAGCAAAAACTTTCTTTCTTTGAGCTAAAACGAGATTGTAACATATTTTCTTATCTTTTAATTGTTCGTATTCATCACCTTTAACGATAATCTTATCAAGAATTTCCTTTTTTTCTTCTTCTAACTCAACAAGTTTCTTAATCTCTCGGTAGGAACGAATACTAGTGATAAGATTATTTAAATCAATGTCTTTTTCAGGCATTAAATAAGAATAAACAAACTCGTTAACATTATCAATCGGTTTAAAAGAAATAGCTTTATTTAAAAGTTCAGAATATGTCGAAGATGAATCATTATAAAGGCTTAAAGCACGATGGATTCGAGCACAATTATCTCTTTTACTTCCGTCAAAAATATTTATTTTAATATTTTTATCATTAACTATTTTTGAAAAATCAGCAAAATTATTAACTTTTAAATTATTGCTTTCATCTTTGTTCAAATATAATGAATCATCAATTTTGGTTCTTAAAAGTTGGTAAAATCTTTCGACGGCGGTTTTATTGCCTTTTACAAGTTCTAAACAAACACCAATTACGCTGCTTTCCTTAGATAAAGTGTCATAAAATTCAAGCGCAATATGAGAAATTACACCACCATTTCGAATGTATTCTTTGCCTTCAATGCCCGTCTTAAGCCTCATGTAACTTTCAACAGTTCTTTTATTTTTGTTATTTGCATTAGCTGCAGAATTAAATTTGACGTTGTGCCCACCATCAATTACATAATGAATGGCATCAATTAAAGTTGATTTTCCACATCCATTTTCACCAAAAATTAAAGCGTTGCCTTTAATCAAGATAGTTTCGTTTTGAAAAATATGCCAATTAATCAATTTGATTTTCGTCAGGGTCTTCATTGCTTTCTTCTCCTTCACTATCATTAGCATAACCTTTAATTTGACTATTTAAGTCGTCCATATTTGCTACATTAATTACAACTTGAACTGTTGGTAAAATCTTAATTTCTGATTCTGGACTAATTTTTGAGTTAAAATCAACAATTTTATTTCTTCTTAAACAAAGTAATGACCTTTCAATCTCACTCAATGTTTTTGGTGTTGCATAAATTTGTGTTTTATTTAATTCATCGAAGATTTCACTGATACTAATATAAACTTCGTTAGTTAAGTCGACTTCCTTAATCTTTTTAAAATAGGTTAACCTAAATATTAAGCACAAAATCGTATCAAGTTTATTTAAATGAACACGATTACGATCTTTAGAGGTTTTGATGTAAATAATCTTAAGCATTTCATCTTTAAAAAGATCATAATCAATAAAATTAAAATAGAGATCAATTGTCTGAAAAAGTCTTAAACAATCGTAATAATCGTTATAATCTTCTTTTAAAGAACAAACAATAAATGTTTTTGAGAGCAGTTTATTTATTAAACGACTAAAAATCTCTTTATCTTTATCACGTAATTCAGAATAATTCTTGCTAAATTCTTCTAATTCGTTTGTGCCTAGTGCCATATTATTTACCCCTAAAAACTAAATTATCAATTTCATGACCATTAATATCAAAACTTGATCCATCTAATTCAACAAGATAGCCAACATCTTTACTTTCGCTATAAGCAAAAGCTAAAAAGAACTTTATAATGTTTCTCTCATTTAATTCTTTAAATTCATTA
>CALVLC010000061.1 GCA_944336335.1 uncultured Bacilli bacterium
TTTAGCGGAAATACTTGAAAAGTTTAAAATATCGAAAACATCTTTTTACAAATATGCCAAACTAGTGACCATAAAGATATAAATATCTTTATAAAACGAAAAATTGAGTTTATAATAAAAAAGTATAGATTTACGCAAAATTTATGAATACAAAACGATTAAAATACATACTCCCTTTTTTAATTATTACGTTGTTTGGCGTTGGCTACTCAGCTTGGACAATTAAACAGGAAAGGTACGTAGAATTAAACACACAAATAGGAAATATCGTTGATATAAATGATTATATAAAATACGATGAAAACGTTTCGGTCTTTAAATATTGCCCATATGGTTTAATTAAAGACGAAACAATAGTTGATACTGGCGAAATCTCAATCGGTTTTTTTCTTAATAACTTAAAGGATTTTCTTTTAAAAACAAATCTTCAAAATTTAAATCTCGAATTATCTTTTAAATGCACTTGCACAAATGATACAAGTTTCAATATTTTCGATTATCTTAATACAACAACTGCTAAATATTCGTTAACAGATTCTTCAGCAAGTATAATTTATAATAATCAAATCGATAACATAACTAAAAATACTAATGAGACTTCAATAACTTATTGTATAAATATCCAAAATTTAGTTAATTTTGATAACACTTTTTATTTATCATTTTTATTCACTTTTGATTTTTCAGAAGTTATGTCTCAGTTCAATGAACTCATTTACTCAAAAATAAAAAATAACGGAATGATTTTTAATTTATCAGTAACAAAGCTATGAAAAACAAAAAATTATTTATATCTAGTACATTCGCAGCAACATTTCTATGTGTACCTTATGTTGCTTATTCATCGTGGATTTTAGGTAAATCAACATCAAAAAATTTAAGTACTAAGGATTCTGACAATCCTGATGCGAAACCTGTTGCCTATATTTCTAGTAATGAAAACGTGAAATATACTTCTATCGAAAAAGCTTTAGATATAGCTAAGTCAAATGATTCTGCTGATACCATATACGTTATCCCGGGAACAAACCCAACAATTGAAAGAAATTGTGAAGTGGCCAAAGGTGACACTTTAATATTCCCTTATGAAGAGACAACACGGGAAGATCCAGGAAGAAATTCTGTGCAAAACGATTTATTTGCTGACGGAAATTTAGTCAACATTAATAAAAATCGAAAGAATCTTGTTAAAGTTAAAAATGGAGTAACTATAACTAACAACGGAAGCATTAAAATAGGTGGAATTTTGGGTTCTTCTGTAAGTTGGAGTAGGCAAAGACCAACCGGCCATACAACTGGAAGCTATGTAGAATTAAGAATGGCAGATAATTCAACTATCTCTAACTTTGGTGAAATCACTTGCTATGGTTATATTAAACCTGAAAAGTACTATACAATAGAAAATACAAATCAACCTTTAATATATAATCACTCAACTTCTTCCATGAATTTACCTCTAGTTATTTATGATTATAGAGGTGCAAGATTTTCTTTGGCTGCCGCTCAAATAAATAAAACAATGCCATTTAACATTTTTGATTTTCCGAACTCGCAAACTAAAATGATATTTGAAAACTATTCTAAATTAGGTACTACTGTAACCCTTGTCTCTAATGGAGACTCTGTACAGCAAGCAGAAATGAATCTTATCGACTCTGAAAATGCTATTTTTAAAATTATTGACGGAGATATCGCAATTAAATATTTACCCTCGAAAAACAATTTTGCGAATAATGAATTTTTCACAACAAATGATTCAGCAACAACTACAAGTCTTGATAATATAAATAAAACGCAAGTTTTAATAGATGGAAATTTTGAATTTTCCTCAACGCAATTAAATCTTTCGAGTCTGCCAATAGATACATCTCAATTCAATTTACCATTTTCATATAAATACGATATAATCATTTTAAGCAATACTACTAATATTAATAGTAAACTTAAATTTCTTAAGGGCAGCAAATTAACCGTTAGCGAAAATGCGATTTTAAACATCAACAATGAAACTGCTTTCTATACAAACTATACAGATGAAGCAACAACAGCACAAAAGTTATATCCTCATAATGTCCAAAAATCTGAATTAATTAACAACGGAACAATAAATATCAATGCTAATTTTTCCGGTTTTGTTACTAGTTCAAAATCTGAAAGTGTCTTAAATATATCTAGCACTGCTGCATTAAATACTTCCGTACAAGAATTATTAACAGGGGAAAAAGGCAGTGGATGGTTTGGAAGCTTAAAAATAGCATATACTTTTACTTACGTAAACGGTGTTGCTCACGGAAACATTTCGTCAAACGAAGATTACTCTAACCCAGTTTTATGTCAATTTTTAAACGGTAATCAATACATTTCTAATGAAAACGGAATATGGTTTGGTGAGCCTGGTGACACTAACATTACTGAGAGCAAATCCCCTGTGCAAGCTGGTGAGGACGATTATTGTCTATCAAAAAATACAGATATTATTACAAAAACTTCAATTAAAAGTATCAAAAATATAACTAAAAACGATTCTGTATTAACCTATAATCATTTTACAGGAAAATTCGAATTTAAAGAGGTGATTTTAAAGGTTTCGCATTTTGAAGGAAAAGTCAAAAATATTAATCTACATTTTGAAAACAATTATAATATAAATATAATAAATGGCCATGGTTTGTTTTGCTTAGAGGAAAGAAAATACATTTCAATTAATTCAACTAATGCTTTGCAATATTTAGGAAAAAGATTCGCAATTTCCGAAAATCAGAATATTAAATATGTTAAATTATGTTCAGTTTCGGTTACGGAATCCGTAGAAGAATCTTTCGCATTAATCACCGATAGTAATTACAATGTCATTGCAAACAATTTACTAACAGTCACGGATATCACAAGCGGTTTATTTAATCTGTTTCCTTATGAAAAAAATACTTGTAATTATGATAATAAATTTTTGAATAATTTTATTAAAAATAATGGTTATTTAAAATATGAAACATTTAAAAACGTTATTACAGAAAAAACCTTTAACTATTTTAACGTTCGCTATTTAAAATATAAATACATAAAAAAAGAATTCAGCATTCCACTAGTAAAAGAATATTTAAATATACTGGAAAAATATTATCAATTAAAAGAAGTTGAGTTCTGCAAGTTTTTCGATTAAGTTTTCTTAAAATTGATTTAATACGCAATCCATCTAGCAAACAACTCAAAATTTGCCGAAACTGTCGTTAAATTTGTAAATTGCCCTGCATTAGGATTATTTTCTTCACCTGCATACCATCCAGCAAAAACAAATCCATCCTTATTTGGCGTTGGTATTTGGTCTAATGGTATAGACTCGCCTTTCTTTACTTTAATAAGTAATTTACTTCCTGGAGTCAAATCTTCTGTATATTCACCATCTCTAAAGTTAAATATAACATTATAATATTGATTTGTTTCTTCAGAAATGTCGCCCTTCATAGAGAAAAGGTAAACCCAAATATCATTTTTCTTACTAAACACATTTCCATTTGATTCATTTAAATAGAAATCACCATTTTTGCCAATTGCATTAGCAGGATCAACAAGACCGCTATGCCATTTGTTCGTAGTTGGTCTTGGTAAAAATTGTATCGAAGAACTTCCGTCACTAAAAGTAATTACAAGAGCATATTCTTCTTCAGTCGAATAGTCTTCACTATACTCAACGGATTCAATTGATACGCCATCATTTACGTAAAATTCTAATTGATCTTTTGCTTCATCTTCAAAAGTAATGGTAATTTTATGTCGGCCATTTTCCTCGGATTCAATTATATTCGCAATTCCAAGCCCATCTTTTCCGCTTGGTAAAGGAAGTTCATCTGATACATTACCATCACTATAATGAAATTTTATACCTTTAGTTCCATCTTCATGTTCTATGAGTTCAACGTTTGTAACACTTACACCATCTTTTCCGTTGATAATTGGCACTCCAATTTGTTGGTTTGTCCCATCGTTAAAATTAATTGTAAGAGTAACTTGATTGTCTACTACTATGGAAGTTACTGATGTGATTCCTTTAGTTGTTGCAGGAATTGTAAAAATTAAAGGTGCAATATCTTCACCACTAAAATTAACTGTCACAACAGTATTTCCATTTTCATCTGTTTCAACGCTTGTATCAGTAATTGTATATTCATCTCCTCCGAAGAATGCGCTACAAGAAGAGAGAGTTGCTATTGAA
>CALVLC010000062.1 GCA_944336335.1 uncultured Bacilli bacterium
TATCTGTTTTAAAGCAATACGAAGTTTCAACTACAGGAATGATTGGTTCAATTTCTTCTCCTTCAAATTCATCACCAAAGCGAGATAAAAGAATCATTAATTTGTCATAACTCATTTCTGCAGAATCATTCTCTAGGCGAGAGATCATTCCTTTACCTGAATAGCCTAAAATATTGGCCATTTCAGTTTGACTAAGATTTCGTTTTAAACGTATGGATTTAAGTTTGTTTCCTAGTTTTCTAGACATGGTTTAATTTTAGTAAACTTTTGTAAAAATAGCAATGTATATAACAAAAACAGTTCTGAATGTATCAGAACTGTAGTTTACATATGGAGCTCACGGTGAGATTTGAACTCATGACCTGCCGCTTAGGAGGCGACCGCTCTATCCAACTGAGCTACGTGAGCATAAATTTTGACTTCAGTTACATGAAGTCAAACAAAGATAATTGATCATTTTCTCTTAAATGATCTAAAACATGAAGTTCTCTTAATTTCTTAAGATTCTTCTCAGTAATTTTAGCACGATTTCTTAAATCTTCTTGTGATTCAAAAGGATGGTCATTTCGTGCTTTAATAATTTCGTTAGCACCATTTTCTCCAAGTCCATCAAGAACTTTAAAAGGAGGAATCAAAGCTTTGTTTTCTTTATCTACTACAAAGTTTACAGCACCACTTCTTTCAATATCAATGTTTGAAAATTTATATCCTCTTTCACACATCTCTAAAGCAAGTTGAAGAGTTTTTTCAATTTCTTCTTCTTTTACAGATAAAGCAAGTTCTACGTTATTTGACTTTCTTCTAGATAAAAACTCTTCTAATCTGGCATGAATTGCATCAATTCCTTTAATCATTGAATCAATATCATATTGTTCACAACGTAAACTAAAGAAAGTTGCATAAAACTCTAAAGGATAGTAAACCTTATAATAAGCAACTCTGATTGCCATCATAACATAGGCACAAGCATGTCCTTTTGGGAAAAGGTATTTAATTTTAGAACAGCTATCAATGTAATAATCAGGGACATTATGTTCTTTCATTAACGTTACTTCTTCTGCTGAAAGTCTTTTACCTTTTCTAACTTTTTCCATGATAACGAAAGATTCATGTCCTTCAATACCACAACTCATAAGATAAGACATAATATCATCACGACACCCAATAACACCTCTTAAATCAGTAATTCCTTGATCAATAAGTTCTTGTGCATTATTATTCCAAACATCTGTTCCATGAGATAATCCTGAAATAATTAAAAGATCACTAAAACTCTTTGGTTGCGTTTCTCTTAACATTTGTCTAACAAATTGGGTGCCAAATTCAGGAAGACCAAGCGCACCATTATCCGGTTGCATATATTTATGAGCAATTCCTAAGGCTTCATCGCTTGAAAAAACTGAAATAACTTTTCGATCATTAAATGGTAGCGTCCTACAATCAATATGAGTTAAATCACTCATCATTTTTAAAGCTTGAGGGTCAACATGACCTAACATATCAAGTTTTAAAATAGTATCGTGAATAGAATGGAAATCGAAGTGTGTTGTTTTCCAGCTAGCATCAACATCTCCTGCTGGATATTGAACAGGTGTAAAATCATAAACCTCATAATCTCGAGGAATAACAACAATTCCACCTGGATGTTGACCAGTTGTTCTTTTAACGCTTTCACAGCGATGAGCAAGCGCTGCTGTTACTGATCCTTTAACGTTGTTTGGATTGATATTTAAATTTTCAAAATATTTTCTTACATAACCATAAGCAGTCTTAAATTGAACAGTCGAAATAGTACCTGCTCTAAAAACTTTATCTTCACCAAGTAAAACTTTTGTATATTGGTGAGCGGTTGCTTGATAATCAGTTGGGAAGTTTAAATCAATATCAGGAACTTTTTCTGCTTGGAAACCAAGGAATGTTTGGAAAGGAATATTTTGTCCATCGCTCATCATCTTTGTTCCACAATCTGGACAAATCATTTCAGGTAGGTCGTAACCGGATTTAATATCCTCACCTTTATAAAAAATAACTTTTTTACAATGTGGGCATCTATAATGAGGTGGTAAAGCGTTAACTTCAGTAATTTTAGCCATTGTTGCAGCAAAGCTACTACCAACAGAGCCTCTACTACCAACTAAATAGCCATCTTCATTTGATTTTTGAACAAGTTTATGAGCAATATAATAAATAACAGAATATCCGTTTTCAATAATACCTTTAAGTTCAGTATCAAGTCTGTTTTTAATGAAAACCTTTGCTTCATCATTTGGATCTTCAATATTTCCATAAAGTTCATGAGCTGTTTTATAGCAAAGTTCACGAAGTAAATTTTCACAATTATCAATAGTTGGAGTAAATAACTTATCAGGAATTGGTTGAATAACCTCGCAAAAGTCCGCTATTTTGTTTGTATTTACAACAACATACTCATAAGCTTTACTTTCTCCGAGCCATTTAAAAGCATCTAACATTTCTTCAGTCGAACGATAATGTTGATCAGGATTTTCAAAGAAAATTCCATTCTTTTGATCTTCTAATCTATCTCTTGTCATTAAAGGATGTTGAATTCCACCAACTGCTTCATTTTGAATGTAAACATCTCTAACGATTTTATCATCAGGATTTAGATAATGGACATCACCTGTTGCAACAATCATTTTTTCGTTCTTTTCGCTAGAATTAATAATATCTTTTATATATAACTTTAAAGTGTCTTCATCTTTTATTTGTTTAGTGTTAATTAAAAAACTATAGTTATCTAAAGGTTGAAGTTCGATATAATCATAAAATTTAATAGCTTCATCAAGTTGTTCTTCGCCTCTATAAGCTGCTTTATAAAAAACTTCACCATTAAAACAAGCACTTCCAACAAGAAGATTTTTGCGATATTTTTCAAGGACACTTCTAGGCACAAAAGGATGAGCACCCATATGTTCAGTATGAGCAAAAGAAACAATTTTATATAAATCTTTTAAACCATCTCTATTTTTGACTAAAACTGTGGCATGATATCCACCACGATAATGTTTTAAAGTAGCTTGAGCAATTGGTAACTCTTCAAGATCTTTTAACATTGTTTTGTTAAAATCTTTCATTAAGATATTTCTTAAAGCTAACCAACAATTGGCTAAAACCTCAGCGTCATAATCACCTCTATGGGCGCTTTCAGAATCATAATCTACATCAAGTCTTTTAGCCAAGGCTCCAAGTCTATGTGCTTGTTTATCAGGATAAACAAATCTAGATAAAGCTAAAGTATCAATAGCAGGTTGCTTAAATTCACCAAAACCATTAACTTTCATAGCTTGCTTAATCATGTTGTAGTCAAATTCAAAGTTATGAGCGATAACAACTGAATCACCAAAAAATTCTAATATTTCAGGAAGCACTTCTTTAATGGTTGGTTTATCTTTGACCATTTCATTTGTGATATTAGTTAACTTTTCAATCTCTTCAGGAATCTTCATTTCAGGGTTAATTAAAATATCTAAACGGTCAATAACTAATCCATTTTTAATTTTAACCGCACCAAACTCAGTTATTTTGTCGTATTTTATACTTAAACCGGTAGATTCAAGGTCGAAACAAACATAAGTTGCATCGTTTAAATTAATGTCTCCAGTATTAATTGCTCCTTTAAAATAATCATCAATTAAGTAAAGTTCACAACCATAAAGCATTTTAATTCCAAAAGATTTAGCAGCTTGTTGAGCTTCAGGATAAGCTTGAACAACCCCATGATCAGTTAAAGCAATTGCTTTATGTCCCATGTGTTTAGCAAGTTTACAATAATCGCTTATACTAGTAACTCCATCCATATCACTCATTTTAGAGTGAAGATGAAGTTCTACTCTTTTCTCAACAGCTTTATCATCTCTTAAAGGATCATCAGGAAGTGGATAAAAATAGTGGGCTAAAACATAAAGATTTTTCCCAAATCGATCTAAGCCAACTTTACCTTTAATTCTGATATTCATGCCAACTTTAATTGTTGAAAAACTTTCTGCTGGCATGCTACGTGGATTAGAGATTAAAGTTACATAAATTGCACCATTGCTGCTATTTTTATCAGCAACACCAATGCTTAAAATAGTATTTCCTTTTTTAGAAACACGTGGATCTTTCTTTTCAAAAACGTATCCATTAAAATCAACTGCATCACTATTTGAATCAATTTGATCAATTGGGATAAAAACATAATCGCCACGCTTAAACATATTTTTTTGTTGACGCTCATAAAGCATATCTTGATAGTTTTTTTGAATTACTTTATAAGCTTCATCTTCAGCATCTTGATTGATTTGATTATTTTCTTGCTCAATCACTTCTTTTGTATAAACTTTTATTTCTTCTTTTTTCTCTGGTTCATTACTATTATTGTCTTCTTCCCAAGGCATTTTATCTTCTTCTGGGATAGCTTTTTCTATTTTTAACTTGCATGGATAAGAAATAAAAGATAAAAACATTTCAAGGTCTTTTGTTAGAGAGTTTGTAAATTCTTCTTTGCCTTCTTCAAAAACAAAAAGAGAGAATTCGCTTCCATCAATTTCAACTTTTTGAGCAGGTATATCTTTAAATTCACGATTAAAATACCATTCATTAATGAGTTGAAATAAACTTTCATTATCAGGCTTAGTTTCATAAACAAAATTAAATTCATAGGTATAGGAAGTAATATTTCTTAAACCATTTAAAAAAGGATCAAGTTTTTTGAATTCCCATGGCGTTTTCTTTTTAACAGAAAAAATAAAGCAATCTCTAAAATATTTGCTTTTTGTAATCGCATCAAAATCTAAATCATAATCATCAACATTATTGATTCCGATTGAATTTAAAAATCTAATTGTTCTATCTTGCATTTTAGAAAACCATGAAAATATCTTTCACGAGTACAACAACCATAAGAAGAAGTAAAAGACCAAGACCGATTAAAGACATAATACTTTTAACTTTAGCTGGAATTTGCCAATCAACATAACCTTCTTCTTTTTTTGCTTCTTTTCCAATTGTTAAATTAACATCTTTATTTGCAGTGACTACATCTTGTTGAAGTTTTGGTTCAATTTGAACACTAGTTTCTTCAAGTGGTTTATCATTTGTTTTAGTTTCTTTGATTTTCTTACTTCCGTTATATTTAGCTTTTCTAATTCCATTAACTGAGCCTTCAACAATTTCAACAAGAATTTGCCATCCATCAAGTCCAGGGAATGGTAAAAGATTAAATAAAGCTAAGTTAACACTAATTGTTCCCCAAGTATTTAAATAAGTATAAAAAGGATTATTTTGTAAAATATCTGTTGTTTGAGAGAAAATCGCAAGCGGACCTCCAAGTTGATCCCAACCTTGTCCGACAAATAAATTACCTAAAGCTTGAGCAATTAAGGTTGTAGATTGAGCCCAATCTTCTCCAGCAACTCTAAAAGAGTCCCAACCATACCAATAATCATATTTATAAAAACTAACATCAAGTGGTTCAAAAGCACTTCCATTGCTTTCAAGATTAATTTCGCAAGGATAAAGTGCTAGTTTTCCATCTACATTTCTTTCATATTCGATAGTTTGATTTGGGTTAGTGATCTCTAAAGTAGAATCAGTTGAATGAGCAAAGTTTGCTGCAACAACAAATTTATCGCCTTTGGTTTCCTCAGAATGAGCATATCTAACAGGCGTACCATTTTCATTAAATAAAGGAGCGAAATATTCGCTACCTGCTACTACAGGTTGACCTGAACTTTCGCAAAGAAAAATATTTTTAGAAATATCAGTATCGTTAACTCCACCAGCTAATGAATAAGATAAAGCGGCAATATATTTTTTACCACTTTTATCTCCCTCAATAGTAAAATCACCAGTATTTAAAATATGTAAGGCTTCACTTTCGATAGGATTAGTTAAACTTTCATCGCCTTGAGCATAAAATTTTCCATTTCTATAATAAAAATTAGCAGGAATAAGTTGATCATTATCGTCAAATTTTACACTCTCATGTAAAGAAATAACTTGGCTATTTTCACCAACTGAATACCAAGCATTAGCCAAAACTTGTGGGAAGCAAGATGCACTAATAAAGAAAATTAAATAAGCTAAAACGAAGTTCATTATAATGCCAGCTGACATAATAATGATTCTTTTATATCGCGCAACACCTACTAAAGTTCTTTCTTTTGGAACAACGATACCTTCTGGAACGCTTTCTTCATCATCTTCTCCAAGCATTGAAACATATCCACCAAGAGGAAGAATACCAATTGAGAATTGTGTTTCACCTTTTTGTCTTTTAATTTTAAGAATCTTAGGTCCAAAGCCAATTGAGAAATCAGTACAATAAACTTTAAAGGATTTAGCAGCAATAAAATGTCCAAATTCATGGATTGTGACTAAAACGCCTAATGCTACAAAAAAGAGCAAAAGCGATAATAAAGTATTCCAATTAAATGAGAGTAAAACGTTAAATTGCATCACTATTTATAAATTCCTTTGTTAATTTTCTAATTTCTAAGTCGGTTTTGACTAAATCTTCAATACTTGGATTCTCTATAAAAGAGAATGCTTTCATAATTTTATCAAGAATTGATGATATAGTCATATATTTAATTTGATGATTTAAAAAGGCATATACTAGTTCTTCATTAGCTGCATTTAATGCCGCACCATAATTACCGCCTTTTTCAAGACATTTCCAAGCATAGTTAATAAGTGGAAATTTCTCGAAATTCATCGGATAAAATTCATATTTATTAGTTGTGTTTTTTTCAACGTCATTAAACCCATTTTCATCATCTGGTCGACTTTCATTTAAGGCATAATAAATCGGAATTCGCATATCGCTTGGGCCAACTTGAAGATAAGTATCGCCATTTTTAAATCTTACCATTGAATGAACATGACTTTTACGGTCGACAATTGGCTCAATTTTATCTCCAGAAACTCCAAATAAATAATGTGCTTCAATAACTTCAAAACACTTATTCATCATTGTTGAGCTATCAATAGTAATTTTTTGCCCCATTGACCAAGTTGGATGTTTTAAAGCATCTTCTGGAGTAATATTTCTAAATTCTTTTTCATCTAAAAAGAAAAATGGGCCACCACTTGCAGTAATTAAAATCTTATCTATATCTGATTTGTCTTTGCCATATAAACATTTAGCGATAGCAACGTGCTCCGAATCGATTGGATATAATTTGCCTTTCCCTTCTCTTAATATTTTATTTACGATTTCTCCACCAACAACAAGGCTTTCTTTGTTGGATAAGCATAGTGTTTTATCTAATTTTAAAGCTTCAATCGTTGGTAAAAATCCTACAAAGCCAATTAAGGCATTGACTACCATATCACATGGGCATTCTTGGATAATTTGAATTAGTCCATTATCTCCAAAATAAAAATGTTTATTAGGATATTTAGCTTTAAAATATAAGTAATCTTTTTCGTTCTTTAGACAAAAATAGTTGAGATTTGCAGACTTTTTGATTAATTCTTCAACAATTTCAGTTCTATTTCCAACTGAAATGCCTGCTAAATTAAATCTAGTAGAATACTTATTAATAACGTCAATTGTTTGCGTTCCAATTGACCCACTGCCTCCAAGTAACAATATTTGTTTCATTAAATTAATAAATTCCAGTAGACATGAAGTTCCAACCTTTTGACATTACTTCAATAAATAATGACATCATGATTGAAACAACAAGAATGGAATCTAAACGATCTAAGATTCCACCATGACTTCTTAAAGCAGTTCCAAAATCTTTAATTTTATAATATCTCTTAATTGCTGAGAAAATTAAATCTCCAAAAACAGCAAAAGCTGGCATTAATAAACTTAAGATGATGACATTATAAAAATGTGAAATATCAAGGATGCCAGCAAGAATTGGAACATTACATAAATCTAAAATTAATGCGAATAGTCCACTACAAACAAAAGAAATAATAATTCCACCACATAAGCCTTCATAAGTCTTTTTAGGCGAAATTCTTGGACTCATTTTGTGTTTTCCAAATAAAACACCAATAAAATAAGCTCCAACATCATTCATACAAGTGCCAATTAACATATAAAGAATAAGTAATATTGATTGTCCATATCTAAATTCATATGGCGCACTATAATAATTCCAAGAAACTCCACCAGTTATTTCACTAGAATAAGTAAATGGACAATATCTTAAATATAATATTGATTGGAAACCAATTGAAACGATGAATAACATCGAAATGAAATAAAAAGCATCATGAATTTTAAACTTAGGATCAAGAATAACATTAAAAAAGAAAAAGGCTATACATATTGAAAATACAGTAAGTGAAATTCTAGGTCCATTAAATTGAGATGATAAATCAAAAACAAAGTTTTCTGGATTTTGTCCAAGTTCTACAAGGTTATTTTTTAAAATTACCCAGTAAATCAGAGCAAACATCATGAAATATGAAAAAACATAAATTAAATTAGAAAACTTATTTTCAATCGATTGAGGTGCTTTAATTATTTCGTGACAGGCTATTGAACTAGCAAGTAGAATTAAAACAGCAAAAACATAATTACCAACAATAATACAAGGCACACAAATAAGTACCAAAAAGATAGATACTAAGATTCTATTTTTCATAGAAGCTTTAGTATCTAGATTTAAGTTATTCATGTAATGCTGCTTTTTAGTCGTTAATCTTGAGTTAACAACGTCTGCACTACTTGACTCTTCAGAGCTTTTATTTTCTTGTGGTTCTTTTTCTATATCAGCCATTGTTGCTTAAATAGACATGATTTCGCTATCTTTTTCTTTAATGATTTCATCAACTTTTTTAACAAATTGATCAGTTAATTTTTGAATGGATTCTTCCTCTTTTTTAAGAGTATCTTCAGTATAAGATTCGTCTTTTTTAATCTTATCCATTGCATCACGACGGAGATTACGAATAGCAACTTTGCATTCTTCACCATAACCTTTAGCTTTTTTGCCAAGTTCTTTTCTTCTATCTTCGGTGAGTGCAGGAATGATTAATCTAATTTGTTTTCCGTCAACAATTGGATTAATTCCAATTTCACTAGCATTAATTGCGGCAACAATACTTTTAATATCACCAGCATCATAAGGCATAATTAAAAGTTGTCTTGGTTCAGGGACTTTAACTGCGGCGATTTGGTTAACTAACATTTTTTCACCATAATAATCACAATAAAGATTATCTAATAATGCGGCATTAGCTCTTCCTGTTCTTAAGGTATTTAAATTAGTTTTTAAAGATTCAATAGATTTCTCCATTCTCTCTTGTAATTCGTCTAAAATATCCATATTTTACTCCTTCTTTATAGTTGTACCAAGGTTATCACCTTCAATTACCTTGATAAAATTATCCATGTCTTCCATTGAGAATACTCTTGTAGCAATAGAGCTATCTTTTAATAATTCAATGGCTTCTTTATCCATAACTTTGAGGTTATTTTTAATAACATCAATGTAAGATATTTCTTTAATGAATTTTGCATTCTTGTCTTTGTTAGGATCAGCTGTATATACGCCATCTACCCCATTTTTACCAGCAAGGATAGCATCAGCTTCCATTTCAAGTGCTCTTCTAGCAACTGTAGTATCTGTTGTGATTTTAGGTCTGCCAAGTCCACCAGCAAATAAGACAACTTCGCTATTTTCATAGGCTTCTTTAGCAAGTTTTAAATCATATTTAGGCGCAACATCTTCTAAAGCAAGGGCACTCATCAAAAGATTTTTAACACCATATTTATTTAAGATACTAGAAATAGCTTTTAAATTGATGATAGTTCCAGTCATTCCCATGTAATCACCATCAATCGTATCAATGCCAGCTTCTTCAGCAATTCTTCCTCTAAAAATATTTCCTGCTCCGCAAACTACACCAACTTTAATTTTATTGTCAACTAATGTTTTGATAAGTTTACCAATATCATTAAGTTTTTTTGCATCAAGAATTAATCTAGAAGAAGTATCTTCTAAAGCTTCTCCACTAATTTTAAGAATTACTCTTTTGTATTTAAAATCATTCATATAAAAATTATATCAAAAAGTAAGTATTAAGAGTGTAAAATTCATCAAAAAATTCGCATTTTTGTGATTTTTATAAAAAGGTCCACCCATTTAAAGGTGGACCTATAGATAATTAAGTGAATTAGTTAGCTTGTTTAGCAACTTCTTCAGCGAAATTTTCGTGTCTCTTTTCAATACCTTCACCAACTTGGTAACGGACAAATTTGACAACGGAATTTCCTTTTTCTTTTAAAGCTTGAGCAACTGTCTTTTCTGGGTCAAGTAAGTAAGATTGTTCATCTAAAACTGATTCAGAGAAGAATTTGTTAACTTTACCTTCAACAATTTTCTTTAAAGCAACTTCTGGTTTTCCAGCGAGTTTTGGATCATTTTTGCAAGCTTCGATTTGAATGTTCTTTTCATTTTCGATTTGCTCTGTAGGAATATCTGTGAAGTGAACAAATTTAGGGTTATTTGCAGCAATGTGCATTGCAAGACCTTTTCCAAGTTCAGCATCTTCTTTAGCAAGAACAACTAAAACACCAATTTTTCCACCCATATGGATGTAAGAATAGATTTTTTCATCGGCTGTTGGTTCAACAACTTCAAATCTTCTGAAGCTTAATTTTTCACCGAGTTTAACTGTAGCATCTGTGAAGTTTGATGCAGTTTTTTCAGTTGCTTCTTCAATAGTTTTGCAGCCTTCTTTTAAGACTGTTTTTGCACATGTTTCGACTAAATCTTTGAAAGCATCAGCTTTTGAGACAAAGTCTGTTTCACAGTTAACTTCAACAATAGAAGCTTTACCGCATTTTTCACATGTGTGAATTAAAACTAAACCTTCAGCAGCAATTCTGTCAGCTTTTTTAGCTTGTTTAGCAATACCTTTTTCTCTTAACCAATCGCAAGCTTTATCGACGTCATTTTCACAAGCAGCGAGAGCATTTTTACAATCCATAATGCCTGCGCCTGTTCTATCACGTAAAATTTTAATTAATTCAACATTAACTGCCATATTTACCTCCAATTAAGCAGCTTTAGTTTCAGCTACTTTTTCAGTTTTTTCTGCTTTTTTGTTTTCAACGCTTTGAGCTTGTTGAGCAGCTTGTTGTTTAGCAAGGAAAGTTTCTCTTCTTTGCTTTTCTCTTTCGAGTTTTTCTCTTTGCATTTCTCTTCTTGCAGCAAGTCTTAAAGCATTTTCTCTATCAGCTTGTCTGATAGCATCTTTCATAGTTAAAGCTTCGCCTTCGTCTTTTGTGAATGCAACTTCAGCTATACCACCTTTAGCTTCAACGATAGCATCATTTAAGATACCAATGATGAGTTGAACTGATTTTGTAGCATCATCGTTTCCTGGGATAACATAATCAATTCCATCTGGGTTACAGTTTGTATCACAAATTGCGAAAACTGGAATATTTAATTTGTTAGCTTCTCTAACTGCATTGTATTCGACTGTTGGGTCAACAACGATTAATGCGTTAGGAACCTTTCTCATTTCCTTAATACCTTCAAGGTTTTTAGCAAGCTTTTCTTTTTCTTTGTTTAAAGCAATAACTTCTTTTTTAGGAAGTTTTTCCCAAGAACCATCTTCTTGAGCACTTTCTAAATCTTTTAATCTTCTAATTCTTGTTTGAATTGTCTTGAAGTTTGTTAAGATGCCACCTAACCATCTATTTGTGATGTAGAATGATCCGCTTCTTTCAGCTTCTGTTTTAACGATTTCTTTAACGTTTTCTTTTGTGCCAACAATAAGAACTTTTCCACCTTCTAAAACGATATTTTCAAGTTTCTTATAAGCTGTAGTTAAAGCGTCTTTTGATTTGTTAAGGTCAATGATGTAAATACCATTTCTACCACAGTAGATATATGGTTTCATTTTTGGATTCCATCTTTTTGTTTGATGGCCATAATGTACACCAGCTTCTAATAATTTTCTTAATGTAACGACTTCAGCATTTTCATCATGAACGATTGTTTCCATGATGTTAGCTTCTTCTTTAACTTCCTCTACTTTTTCTTCGCTGAGGTTAGCGACTGTTTTTTCTTCTGCCATTTTGGCTACCTCCAATTTGTTTAAACCTCCATTACTTCCAACCTTTTCCCTGAAAAATCAGACTCGGAAAAGGAATCCATAATGTGTGTATTCTTTTGCGTCCGCAAAAGTCTATTTATTTTACTTCAAAAGAGCATAAAATTCAATAGATAAAAATTTAAACATTTTTAGATGCAAAATTAAGATTTGTGCCTTAGTTATCGTCTATTTTTGACTTATCTTTTGTGCTTTTAGGAAAGAATTCGTTGTATTGATTTTTTAAATTTTCTTTCGAAACATGAGTATAAATCTGGGTTGTATTAATTGATGAATGTCCTAATAGTTCTTGGATGATACGTAAATCGGCTCCATTTTCAAGTAAACTAGTTGCAAAAGAATGTCTTAAAGCATGTGGATGCAAATTAAAACCAAGGCTTAATCCAGTCTTTTTAATAATTGTTTCCATAATGTATTCAAGGCCACGTGTTGATAAAGGTTTCCCTTTAGAATTTAGGAAAAAATATTGCGATCTTTCACCTGCTTCTTTTTCAAGTTCTCTTCGTAGATTTTTAGCGTAATCTAAAAGATAACTTTTACAAGTTTCAGAAAATGGGACAACTCTTTCTTTATTTCCTTTACCTTTAACAATGATTGTTCGTTGAGGAAAATCAATTTGAGTAATTGATAAATTCACAACTTCTGAGCAACGTAAGCCGCTACAATACATTAATTCTAAAAGAGCTTGATCTCTCGATGCTAATTTATCAGTTCTTTCTAGATTTAGTTCAAGTAACTTCTGAATTTGTGATTCATATAAAACATCTGGATTTTTGTTACGTTTTTTAGGTAAAGAAATTCCAAGAAAAGGATTATTAGAAACAAAACCTTTGGTATGTAAAAACTTAAAAAACTTCTTTAAAGATGAAATTCTTCGACTTAAACTTCTTTCACTTTCTAAATTTCCTCGATAAGTGGTATGCTCAAGCCTTTCATTCATGAAATTACGAATGATATTTTTATCAACGTCGTTTATTTCTATATTTTCTTTTGCAAGAAAATTCATGAATAAATTGACATCAAAAATGTAAGATTTAATTGTATTTAAGGATAAATTTAATTCAAAACGTAAATAATTGTAAAACTCTTGAACGTAATCAGTTGCCATCTGTATACCTTTTAAAGTCGTCAATAGCTTTAAGAGCTCTATCTCTTACTATATTTTTTGGATCTTTGTTTGCTTTATAAACAACACCAAAATTTGCATTCATTGGTTGAAAATTATTAACACCAGTATGTGTAATATATCTTGTTAGAGCACCAAGTATTGAGTAAAAAGAAAGTTCTTTAAATTCTTTGTGCTCTAATCTTTGTCTTAAATAATGTGCTGCAAGTAAACCAGTGGCTGCGCTTTCAACATAGCCTTCAACACCACTTAATTGACCACATATAAAGACATTTTTAGCTTTTTTCATGCTTAAATCACTGTTTAAAACTTTTGGTGCAAAAACATATGAATTTCGATGCATTAAACCATAACGAGCAAATTTAGCATTTTCTAGTCCTGGAATTAATGAAAATACTCTTTTTTGTTCTGGATAAGTTAAGTTAGTTTGAAAACCAACCATATTAAAAAAATCACCAATTAAATCATCTTGTCTAAGTTGAACAACAGCATAAAATTCTTGACCATTATGTTCTAAACCTTTTGGTTTTAATGGTCCAAATCTTAATGTGTCAATTCCTCTTGAAGCAATAACTTCAACTGGTAAACAACCTTCAAAATAATCGGTATCAAAATCATGTAAAGGAGCTTTTTTAGCATTAATTAACTCATGATAAAAACGAAGATATTCATCTTTATTCATTGGGCAATTAATATAACCTTCTTCTTTTTGTTCATATCTTCCTTTAATGAAAACTTTATTAAAATCAATGGAATCTTTATAAATAATTGGTGCACTGGCATCAAAAAATCCCGAAGAAGTTTCGCCAGAAATACGATTAATTTCACTTAATAATTTTGAATCCGTTAAAGGTCCTGTGCAAATTAAAGTATAACCATCATTAACATCGATTGATTCGATATTTTCATAATGGACTTCTATGTTTTTGTTTTCTTTAATTTTGTTAGTAATGTAAGTTGCAAATAAGTTTCGATCAACCGCCAGTGAATCGCCTCCTGGCACTTCACTATGTCTACTTGCTTCCATCATCAAAGAACCGAGTTTATCGATTTCTTCTTTTAAAATTCCACAAGCATTGTCTTCCTTTTTGCTCTTTAAAGAATTTGAACAAACTAGTTCACCAAAAAGATCACTATGATGAGCAGGAGATGAAACTTTAGGTCTTTTTTCATATAAATCAACAAAATATCCAGCATTTGCAAGATAATTTGCAGCTTCTACACCAGCTAAACCAGCACCAATTACTTTAATTTTAGGTCTCATTTCTTCTTATAAGGTTCCATGTGATTACAATTTGGATAATTTGAGCAACCCCAGAACATTCCTCTACGAGAATGTCTAATTACGAGTTTAGCACCACATTCTGGGCAGAATTTATCTTCAACAGGTTCTTCAGGTGCGTTAAGTGATTCAACATAACGACACTTTGGATAATTTGAGCAGCCAATAAATTCTTGGCCTCTTTTATTTTTACGAATTAATAAAGGTGCGCCGCAATTTGGACAATTTCTACCAGCTTCTTTTGGTTGTTCTTTTTCTTCTTTTTTGACGTAAGTACACTCAGGATAATTCGAGCAACCAATAAATTGACCATGTCTAGAGAATTTATAAACTAAGTCTCCGCCACAAAGAGGGCATTTTTCACCAGTTGGCTTTGGTGGCTCTTTATACATAACTTCTTTAACTTCGTCAAAATGTTCAATAAATGGATAGTAGAAATTTTTAATGACTTCAAGTTCACTTTCTTCGCCAACAGAAATTTTATCAAGTTCAGTTTCCATTTCAGCGGTATATTCAGTGTTCATTAAGTCTTTAAAATATTTATTTAAAACATTGCTTGTTAAAATACCTTATTCAGTTGGTACAAGCATTCCTTTTTCACTTGTAACATATTTTCTAGCAAGTAAAGTTTGAATTGTTGCTGAATAAGTTGAAGGACGACCGATTCCTTCTTCTTCCATTAATTTAACAATTTTGGCTTCACTATATCTTGCTGGAGGTTTTGTAAAGTTTTGTTCAGTTTTAACATCAACCAATTCATAAGATGAACCTTCATTAAATTTAGGTAAAATGCTTGTTTCATTGTCATCATATTTAATGATATTATAACCGTCAAAAATAACTCGATTACCTTTAAGTTCAAATTCTAAATGAGAATTTTTAAAAGTAATTGTAGTAACTTCTAAAACTTTATTTGTCATTAAAGAAGCTAAAGTTCTTTCATAAATCATTTTATAAAGTTTATAAACATGATCTTTAACAAAAGGTTTAACTTTAGCTGGAGTAAGTTCAAGATCTGTTGGACGAATTGCTTCGTGAGCATCTTGAGCACCCTTAACATCTTTAACACTCTTTTCACCTTTATAGTATTTTTCTCCATACTTATTGATGATAAAATCTTTGGCTTGTGCAACAAAAATATCACTAAGTTTAGTACTATCTGTTCTGATATAGGTAATTAAACCAACAAGGTTACCATCAATTTCAATACCTTCATAAAGTTGTTGGGCTAAAAAAGTAGTTTCTTTGGTTTTAAATCCATAACGAGTAAAAGCATCTTGTTGTAAAGTTGATGTTCTATAAGGTTCTTTTGAAGGAACGCTCTTTTGACTTTCTTTAATTGAATCAATAACAACATTTTCTTTTGTGTAACTTAAAACTTCATCTGCTTTTTCCTTATTAGGCATTTTAGCAGCTTCATTATCAATTTTAGTTAAAGTCAATTTATATTTTTTGTCTTCATGTAAAATTGAGCTTTCAAGTGTCCAATATTCTTCACTCTTAAAATCTTGAATCTCTTTTTCGTGCTCAACAATCATTTTTAATGTAACACTTTGAACACGACCAGCACTTTGACTACGAATTTTGGATTTTAAAAGTGATGAAAGCTTAAATCCTATAATACGATCGATTATTCTTCTAGTTTCTTGAGAATGAACTAAATTTAAATCAATTGTTCTTGGTGCTTCCATGGCACGACTAATACTATCACGAGTAATTTCATGAAATTCTAATCTTTTAGTAGATTCAATAGGCAATTTTAAAACAGTGGCTAAATGCCAAGCGATTGCTTCTCCTTCACGGTCAGGGTCGGTAGCAATGATGACTTCTTCACTTTTCTTTTTTAAATCTTGTAACTTTTTAACGATATCTTTTTTGTCTTCATCTATTACGTAAGTTGGTTTGAAATTGTTCTCAACGTCAACACCAAAACCACCTTTACCTGATATAGCTAAATCGCGAATGTGGCCAACACTTGCTTCAACAACATAATCTTTTCCAAGATAATGGCCAATAGTTTTACTTTTTGTAGGTGATTCAACAATAACAAGCTTCATTTCTTAATTCTCCGCTTGATAAATATAAAATCACTTTATATTTTTGTCAAAGCAAATGTTTGGCCTATTTCCCCCTAATATATCTTATATATTAGAATTTATTGAATTTTGAAAATAAATTCTTCTAAATAGCTGCCAGTTCGTCTCACTAGCTGGTGAAGAGATGACAATTTTCTTCCTTTCCTCACCTGGATGCTCTCTAGGAAGAATTTGAACAATAATTAAATTGTCACCTGAATATCTAATGTTACGAACGTTTCGAAAATCTTTTTCATCTAAATCCTTTTTATTTATTTGATATACAATCAAAACTTCTACCTCCTTAATTCACTTGTTATATCAGTTGCATTTTCAACAAGAACTGCCCCATCTTTAATTAACTTATTGCATAAGCTATTCGTCCCTCTAGGATAAGGGATACAACCAACAGTTTTCCCACACTGCAAAGCAAAATTAACTGTGGTTGAACTCCCACTCCTCTCATAAGCTTCTGCTATTAAAAGAAAATCACTAATCGAGGCCACTATTCGATTGCGAAATACAAATTGATCAGGTTTTGGCTGAGAGGAACTGGGATATTCACTTAAAATAAGCCCTCCTTCATCAACTATCCTTTTATATAGCCATGCATTTTCTCTTGGATAATAGTAATCAATGCCATTTCCTAAAACAGCAATGGTTTTCATACCATTATCTAAAGCGGCTTCATGAGCTTCGCGGTCAACACCTCTTGCTAGACCACTAACAATTACGCAATCTTTAGGTAAACCTTTTACAATTTCTCTTACGCTTTCTTGTCCATATGGGGAAATATTTCTTGAACCAACAATTCCAATATATTTCCGTTTATCTCTTTCAGTTAATAAAGATAAATCACCTTTATAATAGATAACTAAAGGTGGACAATGTAATTCGTTTAAAAAATGTTGTGGATAATCTTTTGACGTTATGAAAATATAATCAGTCGTGATTTTACTAGTATAATTTTCAATTTGTTCATCAGTTAGAAATTCCTTGTTTTTGATAGCCGCAAAGAGTTTCTCCCAGTTACCATCAAATTTTACAGATAAGGCTCCTAAAACATTTTTAGTCGATAAAACCATTTAAAAAACTCCTTTCACATATATAAAGGAGTTAAGGACGAAAAATTTTAAAAAAATTCAAATTTAAATGAAATTTGTTTTAAAAATGAAAAAAGTCTAATTTAAAAAGAGCACTAAAGCATTATTGGTTTTTCTTTATAAACAGAAAAGATAATATCAAGATTAGATTTAATTTATTAAAAATTGCTCTTTGTGCTTTAGTAATTCTTCATCTAATTTATATTACATTTTTATTCAAAAACTTGTAATTTTATTCAATTAACCTAAGTTTTGTAGGGTTTTTTAGAAATTTAGAAAGATTTATTTTTCAACATATTCAATTTTATTTTCTTTTAAAAGTGACTTAATAGGCTCGTAGGTTTCTCGATGAAAACCTCTAATGATCCCATATTTTTGAATTGCTTCAATATGTTTTTTAGTGCCATAACCTTTATGAGATTTAAAGCTATATTCGGGATATTGTTTATCTATTTCTTCAAGAAGATGATCTCTTGTAACTTTTGCAATGATACTAGCTGCGGCGATACATTCACATTTAGCATCACCTTTAATTAAAGGAACAACTTCAGTGTCTTTTAAATCAAGTTTCATGGCATCAGTTAAAACTAAATCGTATGGAATTTTTAATTTAGAAATCGCTAAACACATTGCTTCTTTTGTTGCTTCATAGATATTTATCTCATCAATTCGTCTTGCATCAACTATTCCTATTCCATAATCTAAGGCGTTTTCTAAGATTTCTTTATAAACTATTTCTCTTTTCTTTTCAGTTAGTTTTTTAGAGTCATTAATATGTTCGTTTTTATAATCGCGAGGTAAAATACAACAAGCTGCAACAACTGGACCACATAATGGACCTCGTCCTGCTTCATCAACTCCAACTATAACTTTAACTTTTTCACTATAATAATTTTCTTCAAAGTTTAGCATAATCATCCTTATTATCTAGACAAATTCTAGCGATATTTCCATTACGAAAATCGTTTAAAAACTTGAGTTTTGCTTGGTTTATGTTTAAAACTCCATCTTTTAAACGTGGCATAAATTTATTGGCTATTATCTTAATAATGTCTTCACCTTTAATTCTATCAAGATAAGCTAAATCAACTTTTTCATCAAGATAACGTAAAAGCTGATTTGGATAATGGGCTTTTAAGAATTCAACACCATAATTTATTAAGACATCTAGCGGTAAAATTTCTTGGCGAATTGATCCAAGTAAAGCCAGTTTTATTGATTCATTTTTATTTTCAAAACGTGGTGTTAATATTCCAGGAGTATCCATTAAATAATATTCTTTAGAGATTTTAATCCAGTTAACCGAACGAGTAACACCTGGCTTATTAGCTGTTTCAACTCTTTTTTTACCAATTAATTGATTGATGATTGTAGATTTACCAACGTTAGGAATACCAACAATCATTCCTTTATAAATAGCATTTTTAATTCCTTTTCTTAAATTCTTTTGTCTTTTATTTTCAGTAAGATAAATAAGCTGACTTTCTAATATCTTTTTAAGTCCAGCTTTAGAATTTATGGCAATTGAACGCACTTCTTCTTTACTGTAGTAATTTAGCCAAAATTTTGTATTTTCAGGATCGGCTAAATCTTCTTTGTTTAATAAAAATAATTTTGGTTTTTGTGTAAAAACTTTAATCAAATAATCGTTTGCACTAGAAAAAGGAGCTCTTGCGTCTAAAACTATAATGACAAAATCAATCATTTTTAGATATTCTTCAATTTTGACATAAGCTTTTTTCATGTGGCCAGGAAACCAATGAATTACACTTTTATTCAACTCCATATCATTCTTTTCCTTCATTTTTTTGCGCCTCCTATTAAGTATATTAAGCTAATATTTCGCAATTTCATTTAGTATTTCAAGTCTTTCTTCCTTACTTTTCCCGTCGAATTCGACGGAATTAAAATTTGGATTGTATTTTGATTCCCGAGTCCCAAAAATTCTAAAATAATTCTGTTTCTTAGCAAATTTCTAATAATATCATCTGAAGTCGATTTTCCACCTTTAAATTTTGTAAAATCAAAAATAATAATCATTATTATTTATATTTTCTATATTTACTTTGATGTTTTGAACTTCAATTATTTTGTTTGCCATATACTCGACTCTTTTCTATATTTTAATATAAATCTTTTGGAGAGATTACAGTATCGTAATCGCCTTTTTACTACCTTTATAAATATCATTAGGTTTGTTATGTTTTAATATACTTTAAATGGTTCTAACTTTTTTATCAAAAACGTACAAGATTAAAAATCAAGAAAAAACTTTATTTAAAATGATTTTGCTAGGGTTGCAGTAAATAGTAAACAACTGATGAATATTTGCTTCCCTATTTATTCTATTTTCGTTTTTAATGTTTATTCAAATCTACCCATTTTTTTAAATTCATTTAGAAAATACATAAAACGCTAAATAATGTGGAATTGTAAATTTGTGCTCAACAAATCCAATATTACTACCAGAAATTTTAAGCAGATCTTCTACTTCGTATTTTGAATTTTTTAAAACTTCAGAAGCTGACTTGCTTTTACCATTAGTAGCTTTTACTTCTACAATGTATAACTTATTAAATAAATGTGTAATAAAATCAATTTCTAAGCCTGAATCTTTTGAAAAATATCTTAGTTTTTTTCCGTTTTTATACATCGCATCGGCGATTAGATTTTCATAAATCATTCCTTTTCCAAGTCCTAAATCACCCATCATAATTTTAAACTGCGATTCTTCTTCGATCATCGCTGATAATAAACCAATGTCACATAAATAAATTTTAAATTCATCTTCGTTTTTAAACATTTCAATAGGTTCAGCAATATTACTATGATTGTAGCAACGAGCTATTAAACCATAATCTTCTAGCCAATTAACAGTTCCTATATAGTTATAATTTCTCGCACTTTTTCCAAGCAAACTATATTTAAATTTTTTATTTTCTTTGGCCAATTGTGCAGGAATAGAATCAAAAACTTTTATTGCTTTTGCTTTCTCAATTTCATTAATTACAATTTCCTTATCCTTATTTAAATGAGTACCAAAATCACTTTTATATGATTCAATAAGATTTTTAAGATATCGTCGAATAAGTTTAAAATCTTTTGTTTTAACAAAAAGCTCAACTGCTTTTGGAAGTCCACCAACAATAATATATTTACGAATTAGTTCGGAAAACATATTATGCAAAAATAGCGGAATTTCTTTTTTCTGGTCGCAGGCTTCTTTAATTAGCTTTATTGTTTCTTCATCAACATTATTGGCCCAAAGAAATTCTTCAAAATCAAGTGAATACATTGTTAAATGTTCTTCAAAACCAACTGGTACTCCTCGATTTGTTTCTTCTTCCCCATATCCTTTAACACCTAAAAAAGATCCGGTGCAAATAACGTCAAATCTTCCGTCTTCTTTAAAATACTTTAAAGATGAACGAGCATTAGGACAATCTTGAATTTCATCAAAAATAAATAAAGTTTCAAAAGGTACAACTCTTGAATTCGTTATAACCTTTGATGTACTTGGAAGTGCGTTAATTAAAGAAGCAATTCTATCAATATCAAAATTCCCATCAAATATATCCTTATATTCAGGAAAAAGTCTAAAGTCTAAAATAAAGCAATTTTTATATTTGCTTTTGCCAAACTCTTTCACCACTGTTGTTTTACCAATTTGACGCAGTCCTTTGACAATTAAAGGATTTTTATCAGTATTTTCATACCATTCGTTTAAAGCAGAAATAATTTTTCTTTTAAGCATGTCGACTCCTTAAAATTAATATAATTAAAATTTCGACATTTTTCAAGCGAATAATTCCTAGTTTTCGACATTTTACTACCCATTAATTTGACATTAGCAACATTTTCCTACCGAATAATTTTGAATTTTCGACATTTTTCAACCGAATATTTTGAAATTTTCGACATTTTTCAACCGAATATTTTGAGATTTTCGACATTTTTCAAGCGAATATTTTTAAATTTACGACATTTTTCAAGCGAATAGTAATCATAAAAAGGCTTAAAAAAACGATGGAACAAGTCCATCGTTAGTCACATCAATAATAATTAAATTCTTGTAAATCTTATTTTTTAAGAACTTCTTTAATTCTTGCAGATTTACCACTTCTTTCACGAAGATAGAAAATCTTACTTCTTCTAACTCTACCGATTTTTAATACTTCAACGCTAACAACGTTTGGTGAATGAACTCCGAAGATTCTTTCAACACCAATTTTATCAGACATTTTACGAACCATGAATGTTTCGCCAACGCCATGTCCACGTCTTTCAATAACAACACCTTCAAAAGCTTGAGTTCTGGTTTTGCCACCTTCAACGATTCTGACGTTTACTCTAACAGTATCACCAGCTTTAAATGCAGGGAAATCTGTTCTTAATTGAGTAGCTTGAACTTCTTTAATTAAGTTTGTGTTCATCTTTATTTCCTCCTATCAATTCGTTCTATAAAATGTTCTTATAAAGTGACTATTTACATTGGAACATCTGAAGCACTTAACGTGCTTTAAAATATTATCAATATCGAAAATAAAAATCAATCAATTTTTTCAAGATGTTAAGTAAAATTACTTGACACATATATTTTAAATACTATATTATATTCGAGCAAAGGAGAAATTTATTATGGCAGTAAAGATTAGATTAGCTAGAGAAGGTAGAACACACTTACCATTTTATAGAATTGTTGTTGCTGATAGCAGATACACAAGAGATGGTAGATATCTTGAAAATTTAGGTACATATGATCCTAAAAAAGGTATTGCTAACGCTACATTAAATGAAGAATTAACATTAAAATGGTTAACTGCAGGTGCTCAATATTCCGATACTATTAAAGGAATTTTAAGTGCTAAAGGTTTAATTGTTAAAGCTAAAGAAGAAAAAGCTAAAAACGCAGTCAAAAAAGCTAAGGTTGTTTCAACAAAATCAACAAAAGAGGCTAAATAAAAATGGATTATAAAAACTTAATTCACACTATTGTTGATTCATTTGTCTCTGATCCAGAAGCAATTCTTATTAGAGAAGTTAATGATGAAACAAAAAACAGTGATTTAACTTTCTTAATTTGTGCTCCAAGCGAAGATATTGCTCGTTTAATCGGCAAAAAAGGTTGTATTGCTAATTCAATTAGAGATATCGTTTCTATCGCTGGGAAACTCGAAGGTAAAAAAGTTTTTATTAAATTTGAATCATTTGAAGGCGAAAAGGCAGGAGAATAATCTCCTTCCTTTTTTATGTTTAATTTATGAATGAATATTTATTAGTTTGTAAAATTCTAAAACCTGTTGGTTTAAATGGAGAGATGAGAGTATATTCTTATACTTCATTTAAAGATATTAGATATAAAAAAGGAAACACTCTTTATATAAAAGAAAATGATAACTATGTTCCTTTAATTATAAAATCACACTACTCAAAAGGTGGAAACATTGAAGTTATCTCTTTTAAAAATTATGAAGATATTAACCTTATCTCTTCTTTTATTGGCAAAGAACTTTTTGCATTAAAAGATGAAAACTTATTAGAAGAAAATGAATTTTATTATTCTGATTTAACTGGCTTAGAAGTTTTTGATGAAGAAAATAATAAGCTTGGAACAGTAACTTCTGTTGAAGAATTTCCTGCTCAAATTACACTAAAAATTACAAAAAACGCTGCAAAATCCACATTTTTTGTTCCATTTAATGATTTCTTTGTAAAAGAAATTGACCTTGAAAACAAGAAAATTATTATTCATCTTATTGAAGGATTAACTGATTAATGATCTTTAAAATTCTTACACTTTTTCCTGAAATGTTTGAAGGAGTTTTAAACTCCTCAATTTTAAAAAGAGCTATTGGTAAAAATTTAATCGAAGTAAAACTTATAAACATTAGAGATTACACTAAAGATAAATATAATAGAACTGACACTCCTCCAATTGGTGGAGGTGCCGGACTTATCATGAAGTGCCAGCCAATTATTGACGCCTTAAAAGCAAATTCTACCTCTTCTACTCATAAAATCTTATTATCACCAAGAGGAACGACTTATAAGCAAGAAAAAGCTAAAGAGCTTGCTAAAAATTACAATGACATCCTTATTTTATGTGGTCACTACGAAGGAATTGATGAAAGAGTATATCCTTATTTTAATGAAATAATTTCAATTGGTGATTATATTTTAACAGGTGGAGAAATCGGAGCTCTTGCGATAATAGACTCTGTTTCAAGACTATTAGATGGCGTTATAACTAAAGAAAGTACTGAAGAAGAAAGCTTTGAAAATAATTTATTAGAGTATCCTCAATATACTGAGCCTTTTGAATATGAAGGTCAAAAAGTTCCAGATATACTCTACTCTGGAAATCATAAAGCAATAAATCTTTGGCGCAAGAAACAATCTTTAGATCTTACAAGAAAATATCGAAAAGATTTATTTGATTCTTTAAATCTTTCTAAACAAGATAAAAAATTGCTTAATGAACTTGAATCTAATGAAACTCCTTCTTGGGAAAAAGAAGCAATTGAAAAAGGCCATAAGTTTATTAAAAAATAAAAAAACCTTAGATTTGCAGGTTTTTTTATTTAGTGAGCGGATTTTATAAGTTTTAAAATGGCATTTTGCCATTTATTCCCATGCCTGATGGAAAATTAAATTTACCATTTTTACCTCTCATTTGCTTCATCATAAGTTTCATTTGATCATATTTTTTGAGAACCTTATTGACGTCAGCATTAGTTTTGCCACTTCCTTTAGCAATTCTAACTTTACGAGAATTTTTTAATATTTCAGGATGTGCTCTTTCTTCTGGAGTCATTGAATTAATAATAACTTCAAAATTTTTCATCTCTTTTTCAGCTGCACTTAGTTGAGCATCATTAACTTTAGGCATTCCTGGAATTAATTTTAAGATACCGCCAAGTGATCCAAGTTTTTGGACTTGTTTCATTTGTTTCAGCATATCTTCAAGAGTGAAGTTTCCTTCAACCATCTTTTTAACACTCTTTTTAGCATCTTTTTCGTCGATATTTTCACTAACTTTATCAATGAGTGTTAAAACATCACCCATTCCAAGAATTCTTTCAGCCATTCTATCAGGATGGAAAATGTCTAAATCAGAAATCTTTTCACCAGTACCAATAAATTTAATTGGTACTCCTGTTACATGAGCAATTGATAAAGCGGCACCGCCTCTTGAATCGCCATCCATCTTAGACATGATGGCGCCAGTAAGAGTTAAATCCTCGTTAAACTTTTTAGCTACGTTAACCGAATCTTGACCGGCCATTGCATCAGTTAAAAGTAAAATTTCATCTGGAGCAACTTTTTCTTTGATGTTTTTAAGTTCTTCCATCAAAGCTTCATCAATTTGTAAACGACCAGCAGTATCAATAATAAGAACATCATAGTGATCGTTATAAGCTTGTTCTTTGGCTTTCAGAGCAATATTAACTGGATTTTCTTTTGTACCAAAATTAACAAGCGGAACATTAATTTGTTTAGCAATTTGATCAAGTTGGTCAATAGCAGCTGGACGATAAACGTCACAAGCAGCCATTAAAACTCTCTTATTTAATTTATTTTTCATTAAATAAGCAAGCTTACCAGCTGTTGTTGTTTTACCACTACCTTGTAAACCGACAAGTAAGACAATTGTTGGTTTATTTTTGTTATATGTTAATTCACAAGCATCACTTCCAAGTAAGTTAACAAGTTCATCACGAACAATCTTAACAACCATTTCACTTGGATTAAGTTGGTCAAAAACTTTTTCACCAAGTGCTTTTTCTTTAACTCCGTTAACAAAATCACGGACTACTTTATAGTTAACATCAGCTTCAAGAAGAGCAATGCGAACTTCTTTAAGCATTTCATCCATGTTCTTTTCACTTAAATGTGATTCACCTTTAATCTTTTTAATAACTTTTGAAAATTTTTCACTTAAAGCTTCAAATGCCATATAACACCTCGTTAATCAATTCTTCTTTTTCTGATTCATTTAATGAAGTTTTTTGAACTTTTTCAACTATTTTTTGATTTCTTTCGTTTAATTTTAGTTTTCTTTCAAATTCTTCAAGTTTTTTAGTTGCGTGATCAATCGTATCTAAAACAGCTGCTCTAGAAATATTAAGTTCATCACTAATTTCTTTTAGCGATAAATTGAATGAATAATATTTTTCCATAATATTCTTTTGTTTATCGGTTAAAAGGGCTTTATATAAATCAAAAAGAATATTAATATGTTCTACTTTTTCAAGCTCATTCATCTTTAATTAAACTGGAACAAAGTCCATATAAATATTTATCTAAATCAAATTCTTCTAAATCAGAATCTTTTTCTCCAAGTCCAATAAATCTAACTGGGATTCCAAGCTCTTCTCTAATAGCAAGAATAATACCGCCTTTAGAAGTTCCATCCATTTTTGTAATAACAATACCAGTAATATTAATTAATTCTTTAAAAGCTTTAGCTTGTAAAACACCATTTTGGCCAGTAGTTGCATCAATTACTAAGAAACATTCTGGAGTTTTTTCGCTTAATTTAGTAACCACGTTATAGATTTTACGTAATTCTTCCATTAAGTTTTTCTTATTTTGAAGTCTACCAGCAGTATCAATAATTACTAAATCAAATTCTTCGTCAATACCTTTTTTAGTTCCTTTATAAGCAACGCTTGCTGGATCTTCGTTGTCTTCGCCAGTAACAATAGGAATTTCTAAACGATTTGCCCAAATTGTAAGTTGTTCTTTAGCGCCAGCTCTAAAAGTATCTGCCGCAACAAGCATTACTTTTTTGCCTTGAGCAATATATCTTTTTGCAAGTTTAGCAATTGTTGTTGTTTTTCCAACACCATTTACACCAGTCATTAAGAGTATAACTGGTTTATGATCAAAAGTTAGTTCGTTTTTAATGTCTTCACCTTCTTTTAAATAATTTAAAAACATTCTATCAACTAACATTTCGTTAATTTCTTTTGGGTTAGTAATGCTATTTTCTTTGGTATATTCAAGTAAATTTTCGATTGTATTAATAGTAAAAGAAACGCCACAATCAGCTTCAATTAAAATTTCTTCTAACTCTTCGAAGTATTCTTGATTAGCACTTTTATACCTTTTAGCTAATTCATCAAGTTTATTAGAGAAGTTTTTACGAGATTTCTCTAAACCATCGTTATATTTTTTTAAAGACTCCTCTTCTTTTTTACTTTCAGGAGTTAGTTCAACTTTTTCTTCTTTTTTCTTAGTAAATTTTTCTTTTAAAAACTTAAATAATCCCATATTCAACCCTTAAACTGCTTTTTTATTTAATGCATCTTTAGCAGCTTCTTGTTCAGCAATTTTTTTGCTTCGACCTTCGCCTCTTCCTAAAACTATGCCATTAAAACTGACTTCGGCAAAAAATATTCTATTATGAGGTGGTCCTTTTTCAAAAACAATTTTATAAGTAACAGATTCTCTATATTCAGCTTGCATCGCTTCTTGAAGAATAGACTTATAATCTTTTAATTCATTTAAAGTAAAATTTTTAACATCATCTTGATAAATTGTTTCAATAAATTTAGCAGCAAATTCAATCCCTTTATCAAGATAAACCGCTCCAATTACAGCCTCAAAAACATCTTCAAGAATAGATTGATTATTCATAACTTCTTTTGGAGTCAAGCTTTTCCCAGCTCTAATATAATCTGGGTATCCTTCTTTTCGTGCAAGTTTTGCAAGGTATTCGCTTTGAACAAGATAACTTTTAGCTTTAGTTAAGGCTCCTTCAAGCATATCAGGATGTTCTTTAAACAATAAAGAAGCGATGACAAAACCTAAAACGCTATCACCCATGAATTCTAGTCTTTCATAGTCATGATGATGAGTTTTTGCGTCACTATTAAAAGATGAATGGGTAAAAGCCATTTCATATAAATCACGACGTTCAGTTTTGATATTAAACTTATTTAAAAACTCATCAATTGTTTTCACTTAGCAAGTTCCTCTTTAAATTTATTAACAATATCAACGCTAACTAATTTATATCCATTTTCTAAAGCACTTAAAAATGATTTAACATCGCTACTACCATGAGCTTTAATAACAACACCATTTACCCCCATAAGTAATGCTCCACCAACGTTTTTATAATCCATTTTTTCTTTCATTTCAACAATGCCTTTTTTAGAGAATAAGTAGCCAATCATTGCAAAAATATTACGCTTAAAAGCTTCTTTAATCATACCAGACATCGCTTTTGCGGTTCCTTCAACTGATTTTAAATAAATGTTTCCGCTATATCCATCAGTTACTAAAACGTCAATTTCTCCAAAAAGCGGATCACGAGCTTCGATATTTCCTTTAAAATTAATTGATTTGCATTCTTTTAATAATGGATAAGCCTCTTTTCCAAGTGGAGAGCCTTTTTCTTCTTCGGTTCCGTTTGATAAAAGATAAACTTCAGGATCTTTCTTTTGATATAAAATGGAATAATAAATTGAACCCATAATTGCAAATTGAACTAGTTCTTCTTTGGTATTAGAATTGTTTGCACCTAAATCGCAAACAACAAATTTCTTATTTTTCTTTATTGTAGGAAAAGATGTTATTAAACAAGGTCTTGTAATACCTTCAATTCTTTTAATCTTAAAAATTGCTGCACTTAATAAAGCACCAGTACTTCCAGCACTAATTAAAGCATCGCATCCATTTTGAAGATAAGTATTAATTGCAACCATTAAACTTGAATCTTTTTCCTTTAAAGCAGTTAATGGATCAACATCCATTCTTAATACTGTTTTTGATTCAACAAGATGAACATTTTTCTCATTTTTAAGTTCTTTTAAGGCATTTAAATCTCCAACAAGAAAAACTTCAACATCTTTATGTCTATTAATAAATTCTTTAGTTGCTCCAATAGTGGCTTTGATCCCATTATCGCCACCCATCATATCAATAACAAACTTCATAAAATCTACTCCTAAAATAAGGAAAAATCCCTAACTACAGGGATTTTATTCAACACCAATGATATATGAATAAACAGGCTGTTTACCAATTCTTACATCGGCATCGCAATCTTTAAATTCTTTTTCAATAAATTCTTCAACTTTAGCTTTTTCTTCTTCAGTTGCAACATCTTCACCTAAAAGAACAGTAATAACTGAACTATCTTCATCAACCATTCCTTTTAATAAAGATTTTAAAGCATCAAATTTATTTTTGTGGCAAGAAAGAATATCTTTACTATTTAAAATAGCCATATATTCATCTTTTTTAACACTTATACCATTAATTTCGGTATCTTTAATAGCAAAAGTTACTTGGCCAGATTTAACTGTTGATAATGCTTCATTCATTACTTTTTCATTATCTTCAATTGATAAATCTGGATTAAAGTTCATTGCTGAAACAACACCTTGCATAATTGTTTTACTTGGAATAACAACAACATTTGTTTTATCTTTTAAAACATCTCTTGCTTGGTTTGCAGCCATAATAATATTGCTATTATTTGGAAGAATATAAATGTTTTTAGCGTTAGCTTTTTCAATAGCATTTAAGAAATCATTAGTTGATGGATTCATAGTTTGACCACCACTAACAATATAATCAACGCCAACTTCATTAAAGAGTTCATCGATACCTTCACCACTTGAAGTCGCAATAATGGCGTATTCTTTTTCTTCATCTTTTTCAACTTTTGGAGCAGCAAGTGGAGCTTTATTAAGTTCACTTGCGGCCATGTGTTGACCATTTCCTTGTTTTTCGTTAAATAAAATTTCGTTATGTTGTTCAGTCATGTTTTCACATTTTAATTTAACGAATTCACCAAATTGTTGAGCATAGTTAAAGATATCACCAGGTTTTAATGTATGAACGTGAACTTTAACAAGATCTTCATCTTGAACAACGACAAGAGAATTACCATGAGCATTTAAAACACTGGTAAATCTATTTTTATTGAAAGCTTTTTTACTATCAGATGGACCTAAGCGAAGAATGAATTCAGTACAATATCCGAATTCTTCATTTTCATCGCTTGCAGCAACTTGAGCCTGTCCTTGAGCACTAACTGCTTCGGCTTCGTGGCGATTAATAACATATCCGCCAATTGCCGATTGCATACCTTCTAATATTTTAATTAAACCAGCTCCGCCACTATCAACAACGCCAACTTCTTTTAAAACAGGTAATAAATTTGGAGTACGTTCAAGGGAAGCTTGAGCTTCTTTAAGTAAAATATCAAAAGCATCTTCAATTGACATTTTAGAGTCAGCAAGATCCAAAAGTTTAGCACTTGATTCTCTAATAACAGTTAAAATTGTACCTTCAACAGGTTTTAAAACAGCCTTATAAGCAACTTTTCGGCCGTTATCAAAAGCCTCAGCAAGTCCGACAGCATCAATTTTAGTTTTGCCAACTAGACTATCAGAAAATCCTCTAAAAATTTGGCTAGTAATAACACCAGAGTTTCCTCTTGCACCCATTAATAAACCACGAGAGAAAACTTTTGCAATATCAGCTAAATTCTCATCAGTACGATTGGCGACCTCTTTCATACCACTCGTCATGGTGAGATTCATATTCATACCAGTATCACCATCTGGTACAGGGAAAACGTTTAAAGCATCAACTTCAGGATAATGATTATAAAGGTTATTTGAACCGCTAATAACCATCATCTTAAAAACTTTTCCATCTATATATTTCATATAAAATCCTCAATTAATCTTTAAATTTTGCATTAAAGGTCACGTAGTTCTTCTACATAAACATTTATTTTAGAAAAAAGTTGACCGTATTTTTTTGTTAAAACATAGTTTATTCTTTTGCTAACTTCGCTAACAATTTCAGTAATTTTGATGCCATAGGCACAAATTAAATGTACATCGACATTAAATTTACCATTTTCTTTGGTGACATTAACACCTTCGACATAGTTTTCTTTTTTTAATATAATTAATTTTTCTTTAATAGATTTAGCATTTGTTAAGCCGACAACGCCATAACATTCTGAACAAGTTTCACCAACTAAATTGGCAACATCTTTAACACTTAATGAAATTTTAATACTTTTTTCAGCTTTCTTTTCCATAACTTCATCCTAAAATGTGTTGTTATTATATCATAAAAATCATATATCTTAAACACGTTTATATTCTAATAAGGGGCTTATAAAGACAAAAAATGTTAATTAAGTTAATTTTTTAACAAAAAAAGCCTGGCAACGTGTTATTCTTGCTTTTCAGCTACCTTCACCACTGCAGTGCTTAACTTCTCTGTTCGGGATGGGAAGAGGTGTGTCCACTGCGTCATCGTCACCAGACTTATCAAGAGAATA
>CALVLC010000063.1 GCA_944336335.1 uncultured Bacilli bacterium
ACATAAAGATTATTTATCTTTTTTAAAGATTAAATAAAAATTATAATAAGTGTGAGGAAAGAAAAGTGAAGAAAATTAATTTTAATGATTTTGAAAAATACACAAAAAAAGATAAGATTTACTTAATTTTTTATTTAATTATGACTGTTTTATGTTTAGCAGCTCTCGGCTTAAACCTTGCAGTTGTAATCATAAATCCAGCAGATTACACATCCATAGCATTCTTATGTGTTTTCGGAATTCTTTTAATTTTTTGTTTATATTTATTAATTAATTATTTGCTCATTCCTAAAACAGTTATCACTCTTAATTATGACGATGAAACTATTACGATAAATAAGCGTTTAGGGAAAGCTGAAACCATAAAATTAAAAGATGTAACTGAAGTAAAAACACTTGATAAGAAAATGTTCTTTAATGTTATGAATCTAGGTAGCATTTATTTACTTACAAACACGAAAACTTATCGCGCAAAGTATTTAATTTCTCCAAAATATTTATCATTAACCCTTAATATTTATATAGCAACAGCTAAAGAAGGTGACAAAAATGCTTAGTAAAGGAAATATTTTAACAAACAAAGGAACGTTAGTTGAAGAAGGTATATCTTTTGAAGAAGTCAATAAATATAACAAAGAAAATATTCCTTTTTTATATAAATCTAGAATTAAAGAGTGGAACTACTACTCTTTCTTAAATGATCAAAATGGATTTTTAATAACTGTTGCTAACAACACTTACATGTCTTATGTCAGTTTCTCTTTTGTAGACTTTGTCGCTAAAAAATACATCACAAAAACATACTTAAGTATCGGTTCAAACAACATCCATCTTCCTAAATCACCTCTTAAAGGCAACATCGAAATTAATGATCATCGTTACTTTATTAGTATTAAAAACAACCAAGATTCAACTAAAATCATTGCAAAATTTAATCATTTTGTAAAAAAGATGGATTTAACAGTAAGTCTAAATGTAACTAATAAAAATAAAGGCAATTCTATATACATCCTCCATCCTTTCAAAAATAAACATCACTTCTATTACAACTATAAAGAGAACTTATTAATAGGTGATGGCTATTTAAAGCTAGGCAATAAAAAAACTGTCTTTAACGGCAACGGTGTATTTGATTTCGGTAGAGGAATATGGCCTTATAAAACAGAATGGTTTTGGATTTCTTCAAGTTATGTCGAAAAGGAAAATAGCCTTTCATTCAATCTAGGACTAGGATTCGGACAAGCTCAAGAAACAGAAAACATATTATACGTAAACGATATTAAATATAAACTTAATGATTTAGATATAATAATTCCAAAAAATGAAAAAGACAAAATTTCTTATCTAGATACACGGACTTTAAAATCTCAAGATGGAGATATCAACCTAACATTCACTCCCATCATTAATCGTCATGACAAATTAAATTTTGCAATCTTATCCACTTCTCAGAACCAAGTTTTTGGTAAATTTAGTGGTGAAATAAAAACAAAAGAAAAAGTGTTCAAGATTCAAGACCAAATAGGTTTTATTGAACACTTTAAAAATCGTTGGTAATAATTAAAAATCTTTATTTAAATAAGCCCTTAAAGAAAGAAAATAAGCACCAATAAAGATTGCGATTGAAATTGTAAAAAAACCGATAGCAACAATGCTTCCTTGAAGAATGTGCTCAATACCAAAAGCAGCGTAAAGTACAAAAGCTACAGTTTGAAGTAAGAAAGTCAAAATAGTCGCTAGCGAAGTCCAAATTCTTCCTTTGACACTACCCAAAAATGTACAAAGCGTTAATGAAACTCCAATTGTTAAAAAATATCCGCCAAAACTAATTAAAGCTAGATAGAGTCCTGTTAAAGAGCTTACATACGGATTATTAATCATTGAAACCAATATTGCTGCAACAATTGTGAATATTACACCTGGAATAGAAGCAATTGCTCCAAAAATTACTCTTTCATTGACGATTAACTTTCTACTAATACCGCTAGAGATTGCGAACTTATCAAAATTACATCTTTCGTCTTGTTGAAAACATAAAGCAATTCCACTCGATGAATAAATAGGAAAAATACAAAAGTAGAAAAATGAACTATTTATAAAGGATTTGAGCAAATCTAACTGTTCAGCATCAGAACCTGGTAAAGCAGAATTATCAAACATTAAAACTATTTCAAAAATAGCTAGAGCAAGGAATAGCAAACATATTAAAGAATTAGTAATAAAATAAGATTTAGTTTGCAATATATCTTTTAATAATAAGCCTCTAACTTTTTTTATCATAATGTTTTACCTTTGATTAAGAAGATTAAAATGTCTTCTGCACTTGCTTTTTCTATACCTATAATTGATTGATTTTCGTTGTTATTTGCAAGTAAAACCTCGTAATTCCTACCTGTTTTCTTAAATCTTATAATTATATTTTTATCAAAAACGTCATAAGAATCTTCATCCAAATCTAATTTTAAGAAACTAGATTCTAGTATTTTCTTTTCCTCAGTTAAAATTATTTTACCATCATGAATAAACACGAAATCACTACATATCTTTTCAAGATCTGAAATAATGTGTGAAGAAATTAATATTGTTCGATTTTCATCTTCATCAATATAATCACTTAACAAAGTACAAAATTCATCTCTTGCAACTGGATCTAAACCATTCATTGGTTCATCAAGAATTAAAATATTAGCATTATGGCAAAGAGAAACAATAATATTAAACTTTGCTTTCATGCCTTTTGATAATTCTTTGATCTTTTTATTTTCATCAATATTAAAAGTTTTTAAGTATTTGAAAAATAGATTTTCATCCCAGTTATCAAAAGCATCTTTTAATATTTTATTTATAAAACGTATTTTTAAATTATCAGGCAAGCAAATTTCATCAGGAGTAAAGTCAAGTTTTTCTCTGTCACTAGGCTCTAGTTCTTTTAAATTCTTGTCATTTATTAAAACTTGGCCTTTATCAAGGTTAATCAATCCACAAATTGCCTTCATTGTAGTAGATTTGCCACTACCATTTTCTCCAACAAATCCATATATATGACCACTTTCAAGAGTAAAACTAACTTTGTCTAGAACAAAGGTTTTGTAGTTTTTAGTAATGCTATCTACTTTTACTAAGGTTGACATATTAAAATTCAAGTTTTTTAGCGTTCAAAAAAGCAAGGCAAGCTAAAGTTTTAGCATCTTTAATTGCGCCTTGTTTAACTAAATCATTTAATTCATCAAGAGTGTATTCTTCTAATTCCAAAACTTCGTTTTCATCTAAATGTTGACTACCTTTTTCGAGTTGAGAAGCAAAATAACAATAAATAATTTCATTTGTATAAGCACAACTTGGATAGATCTCTCCAAGATAAACTACTTTGTTTGCGATATAACCAGTTTCTTCTTCCAATTCACGTGTTGCTGTTTTTAAAGGATCTTCGTTACTATCACACTTTCCAGCAGGAAATTCATAAATGACTTCATCGTAAGGATAACGATATTGTTTCTCGATTAAGAATTTTCCATTTGGTAAAAGCGCCATCACACAGCTGGCTTTACAATGGTTAACATATTCTCGATAAGATTCGTGTCCATTAGGGCATAAAACTTTATCCTTATAAACATCAATAATTTTACCTTTATAAATTACTTCAGAAGATAATTTCTTTTCTTTTAAATTCATAGTCGATTCCACCTTCACGAAAAATATTTTATCATATTAAAGGTTATAAATATAAAAAGTTATGGCAAACATTATTGATTATCTTAAAAAATATGGAAATTTATCTTTCCAAGAAGAAAAATTCAACGAATTAGACGCAGCAATATTCTCTCGTCTAAGCTATATCGACTACTCATCTTTAATTAATTCAAGAAAATATTTTTCTAAAAAGAATTTATTAGCACTTTCAGAAAATCTTTTATCACTTCATGATAATTCCCGTTTCAGACTTGATGAAGATAATATTTTACTTCAATCAGTCACCACTTCAACACGATATAAAGATATTTTTATAAGATCATATGTTAAGCAAACTAACCAAGAACAAGTTAAACAGTTTTCAGCAGTTACTTTTTTTAACAAAAATAAAAAAATACCTTTTATAATTATTTCTTTTAGAGGAACTGATGGAACATATACGGGATGGAAAGAAGACTTTGAAATGTGCTATAAAACTTCGGTTCCAGCTCAAGATGAAGCAAAAAAATATCTTTTAAAAAATACAAGATTCCTTTTTAGAAAAAAAGTTATAATTGTTGGACATTCTAAAGGTGGAAATTTAGCAATTTATTCAGCTACGTTTTTAAATCCTAAAAAGATCGAAAATATCTTTGCATTCGATTCACCTGGATTTAATAAATCTTTTTTAGCTAACTCTAATTATTTAAAAATAAAAGATTACATAAAAAGTTATCTCCCTCAAACTTCCATCATAGGCCGCCTCCTTTATAGTGATTATCCTTATGAGATCGTAGATTCTAATAAAGCCTTATTTAATCAACACAATCTATATAACCGGAATGTTACCGAAACTGAATTTGTTCAACTTTCAAAATTTACTTATATATCTAATAAAATCAACGATGCAATTAAAAGAAGTTTAGAGAATATGACTTACGACCAAAAAATTGAATTTGTAGAATCTTTATTTAGTGTAATAAAAGAAATGAGCGAAGATGATGTAATTCAATTTGAAGATTCTATTTTCAGTTTCGTACTTCGTTTTAGCAAAATCTTAAAATCAAAGAGCGATGAAACAAAGCGATTAATTTTCTCAATATTTAGAAAAAGTAAAGAAGAAGATCAAATCAAAAAGGTTGAACCAATAAAAAATAAAAAGAAATTCTTCGACTCATTCTTTGAAAAATTCAGAGATAAAAAGGAAAATGATTTACCAATTATAGATAATGAAATTGATAACTAAAATATTCTTTTATAAAAATAAGCGACTATAATAATCAAGTATGAAATCCAAACTATTGTTTTATTTGAAACAACTTCTTATATTAATACTCATTGGCGTTTTCTCTGGTTTAATAGTCGGATTATATCAAATTGGTATTCAGAATATTGTTAAAGTTTCAACTTTTATGTATTCATCAAAAGAAGCTTTTATCTTAGCAATTTTAATATTTTTGGTTGTATTTTGCACCGTATTTAATAACATTCTCATATTTTACGATGAAAATATTGATGGTTCAGGCATCCCATCAATGAAATTATCAAGACGTTTAAAAAAGCCTTGTTCATTTTTAAAAGATATTCCAACTATGATTTTAAACTCCTATTGCTCAACATTTACTGGATTCACTTTGGGCAGTGAAGGTCCTTCTGTTGTTTTAAGCAGTAAAGTTAGCTCAACCATTAATTCTATATTCAAAAACGAAAATGAAATATATGATGAACTCGCAGAAGGTGTTGGATTCGGGTCCGCATTTTTATCACCGCTTGCAGGTTTTTGCTACGCCATTGAAGAGTCGTTAGAAAGCAAACTCAATTTCAAAAAAATTCTTAGTATGATAATAATGATACTTAGCGCTTTCTTAATTACATCTTTAATAAATCATAATCATCTTTTATCGGTTTCGTCTTTCCAAAATATTGAATTAAAAGATTCATATATTTTCATTTTACTTTTAATCATTAATTTACTTGTTTCATTCGCATTTATAAAAATAATGCTATTTTTGCGCGCTTTTTGTATTAAACACAAGGCAAATCTTTTTATTAAATTTCGCTCTATTCCACTTTACATAATTACGTTTTTCTTGAATCTGTTCTTATTAGATTTTATGCAATCAGGTGGGAAACTTATAAATTCTATTTCTGATTATCATACGATTTATATCGTAATTTTAATTTTGCTTCTTCGACTCGCTTTGACAGCTGCTTCAGGAAGCGGCGATATTACTGGTGGATTAGTTATTCCAATTATGGCTCTTGGAGCTATAAACGGCCAAATAATATCATTAATTTCTACCAATTTATTTGGTTTAAGTTCAGCTTATTATCAATTGATTTCATTAATTTCGGCTTTAATGTTTTTTGCATTTATAGTTCAAACACCTTTTACAGCAATAGCACTTCTATTTTCTACTATATTTTATTTTACTAATAACTTTATCGACTCTTTATCCGTTTTACCAATTTTTACAATCATACTATTTTTTGGATATGTATTAATGACTAGAGTTTTTAGGCAAAAGTCTTTATACGAAGGAATGATTGATGTTTCTTTAAAATATCAAACCAATAAAAAAGAGTTAAATTAGTCGAAATTCTAATTTAAACTAAAATAGAAATTTTTATAATTTAACTCAGTTTTGCTTACTTTTTAAGAGATTTAAGCATTAATTCATTTAAATTTTTAATAAATGTTGCTTTGTCTTCAACCTCGAATCCTTCAAGAAGCATTGCTTCATCATAGAGAACATCAGAATATTTTTTGATTAATTCTTTATCACCTTTGTATTCATTCATTGCTTTGAATATTTCATGATTTGGGTTAACTTCTAATACCTTACTAGCTTTAGCTTTTTCATCACCAGGAACTTGGTTAATTGTTTGCTCCATGTTAAGTGATAAGCCGTTTTGAGTTGAAATACAAACAGGCGAATCAACGAGTTTAGTTGATAAGGAAACCTTATCTACTCTACTACCTAAAGATTCTTTAATGTTATCTAATAATTCTTTATTTTCAGCTTCAAGAACTTCAATCTTACTCTTTTCTTCATCCGATAATGTATCTTTATCATGTGAACTTATATTTTTAAATTCGACTTTTTCATAATCGTTCATCATAGTGAATGCGAATTCGTCGATATCTTTAGTTAAGAATAAGACATCAATTCCATCTTTCTTAAACTTTTCAATTTCAGGAAGAAGTTTAATTGATTCAACACTCTTTCCACTAGCAAAATAAATATACTTTTGCCCTTCTTTCATCTTTTCTTTATAACTCTTGAAGTCGATCTCTTTTTCGTTGTTTAATGATTTGAATACTAATAAATCTGCTAAAATATTTTTCTTAAATCCATAACTCGAATAAATTCCATACATTAAGTGATCGCCATACAAATTATAGAATTTAAGGTATTTATCATAGTCGTTGTTCTTTAAATCCTTTAAATTAGAAACTACTTTATTTTCAATAGTTTCACTAATTTTCTTTAATCTAGGATCTTCTTGTAACATTTCACGAGAGATATTTAAAGTTAAATCGTTAGTGTCAACCAAGCCTTTGATAAATTTTAAATAGTCAGGAACTAATTCTTTTGCTTTTTCTTTAATAAATATACCTTTGATATAAAGTTTTAATCCTTTTTCATAATTTTGTGAGTATAAATCATAAGGAATATGTGAAGGCACAAATACTAAAGAATTAAAGCTGACCAATCCTTCAACATTAAGATTTAAGGAAAGTAATGGATCTTCAAAATCGTTGAAGTTTGCTTTATAGAAAGCGTTTAAATCTTCATCCTTAACTTCACTTTTATTTTTCTTCCATAATGGAATCATTGAGTTAAGTGTTTTAATAACTGTCTTTTCTTCACCATCTGTAAAATCTTTATTTTCTTTACTGTCTTTTGAAACTTTTTCAACAACCTTAGTTTTTATAGGATAACGAATAAAATCACTATACTTCTTAACAAGAGATTCAATCTCATAATTCTCTAAATAATTATCGTAATTTTCTTCTTCCTCATTTTTTCTCAAATGAAGAACGATTCTTGTTCCACTATCTTTAATATCTTCTTCATCTATTGAATAAGTTGATTCGCCATTACTTGTGAAAACATAACCAGTATTTTCATTGACTGATTTTGTATGAACTTCAATATTATCAGCAACCATAAATGCGCTATAGAAGCCAACACCGAATTGACCAATAATATCTAATTCGTTCTTTTCTTTTGCTTCTTTAATCTTGTTTAAAAATTCCTTACTACCGCTATGCGCAATTGTACCTAAGTTTTGAATAAGTTCATCCTTAGTCATACCGATACCATTATCAGTAATTGTTAAGGTTCTATTTGCTTTATCTGGTTGCACCCAAATTTCATAGTTTTTTCCAGGGACTTTTCCTTCACTAGTTAACTCTAAATATTTATATTTATCAATTGCATCGCTTGCATTTGAAATCAACTCTCTTAAAAATATTTCTTTATTTGAATAAATAGAGTTAATCATTAATTGTAATAACTCTTTACTCTCAGCTTGGAACTCTCTTGTTTCTGCCATAATAATTTATCTCCTTTTAAACGAAAAGGTTGATGAGTTTTTTAGCTCATCAACCGAGTAAGTTTTTAAGCTTATTTAATTTCAATTTTCTTAGGTTCTTCGACTTTTTTGGTTTCATCAAAGATTGGAAGTTTAACAGTTAATACACCATCTGCATAAGATGCGTCAATATCAGTTTCTTTATAAGAATCACCAACATAGAATGATCTTGACATTGAACCATAATATCTTTCTTTTCTTAAAAATTTACCATGGTTGTTTTTCTCGTTGTTTTCTTCATTTACAGTGTAAGAAACTTCAAGATAACCTTCTTCCAATTTTAAACTAATGTTTTCTTTTTTAGCGCCAGGAATATCGATTTTAAGAACATAATTGTTATCAACTTCTTGGATATCAGTTTTCATAACATTATTTTCAAATCTACGATATGATTTTGGAACATTAAAGAAATCATCAAAATCATCGAAAAATGGATCTCCAAAGAAACTTAGCTCATAATTTTTTCTACTCATAATAAATACCTCCTAGCACTCTATCTTCCTAAGTGCTAACTATATTATAGTTCACAATTTAGCACTGTCAATAGGCAACTGCTAATTTTTTAAAAATTATTTTTGTTAAATTTTTACGTTGCTTTTTATCGCAATTAGTACAATTTAAACTGCTTTTTCAACATTAATTTCATATTATTCATTATGCTTTTAATAAACCTAGTTTTATGATAAATTATAAATACGCACAAAAGAGGTACATATAATGAGTTTTAATTTAACAATAAATGGGGTTACCCAAACCTTTGATAAAAAGGTTGAATTGCTTAGTTTAACTAACGGCGATAAAGACATAATTTGCGCAACTGTTAATGGTCGTGTTAGAGAATTAAACTACGATGTTTATTACGATGCACAAATAGAATTTTTAAAGGTAAACGACCATGATGCTATGGGGATTTATGAAAGAGGAATTCGTTTCCTTTTCGCAATGGCAACACATAATCTTTTCCCAGGTCTTAGATTTAGACTAACATATAGTGTTTCCCGTACTATATATGCGCAAATTGATAGCGGAGATAGCTTGAAATTTTTAACTGAAGATACAGTTAATAAGATTGAAGAAGAAATGCATAGAATTGTCGAAGCTGATTATCCTTTTAAAAGACTTATTAGGTCCAATGAGGAAGCTGAAGAAATCTACAAAAAATTTGGTTTATACGATAAATTAGAAATTCTTCCATATAGAAAAGAGAAAACCGTCCATTTCTATGACTGTAACGGATATTTTAACTACATGTATGGAAAAATGGTTCCTAGCACAGGGTATTTAAAAAATTTTAAACTCCTTTTCTATACTCCTGGTTTAGTTATTCAATATCCACGTAGTGAAGTTGATGGTACAATTCCTGCTTTTAAAGACGAGCCAGTCTTTTCAGATTCATTAATTCGTGCTCAAGAATGGAGCAATCTTGTAGATTTATCCACAGTTTCTCATATAAATAAAAGAATTAAAGATAACGAATTAAGTGTTGTTGAATTAATAAATCTTTGTGAAGATAGACACAACAGAATGCTATGTGAACTTGGCCAACAAATAGAGAATAATATCAAAAAGATTCGTCTTATTTGTATTGCTGGTCCATCAAGTAGTGGAAAAACAACATTTGCTGATAGATTAACCGTCGAACTTAAATGTCGTGGTATCAATCCAGTTCGTATTTCTATGGATGACTACTATAAAAGAAGAGAAGATGTCCCAAAAGATGAAGATGGCAATTATGATTTTGAATGCACTGAAGCACTAGACATCAAACTTTTTAATCAAAATTTAGTCGCTCTATTAAATGGACAAGAAGTAAGTTTACCTTCTTTTGATTTCAAAACTAATGATCGTGTTTTCAACCGTAAATTAAAAATTGGACCAGATGATCCAATTATCATTGAAGGAATTCATGCTTTAAATGAACAAGTCACTTCTTCGATTCCAAAATATTTAAAATTTAAAATTTATATTTCGCCTCAAGCTCAAATTAATCTTGATAACGAAAATCCACTTTCACTTACCGATATTCGTCTTTTAAGAAGAATTGTTAGAGATAATCAATATCGTGGAAGCGATGCTGAAGAAACAATTTCAATGTGGCCAATTGTTAGAAAAGGCGAATTTAAATGGATTTACCATACTCAAGAGGATGCTAATTACGTTTTTGATAGTTTCTTAAACTACGAATTATGTATCCTTAAAAAACATGCTTTGCCACTTCTCCAAGCTATTGATAAAGAAGGAGAATATGGCCCTGATGCTGAAAGACTTATCAATTTATTAAAATATTTTAAAGATATTGATGAAAAATGGATTCCATGTAACTCTTTATTAAAAGAATTTATTGGTGGAAGCTGTTATAGAGATGCAAAATAACTAACTTTTCTTAGGTCTAATATTATTTTTAATAAATGTTTTTTGCATTACTGCATAAATTAAATGGAGTTCTCTTAAATAGACCGCTTTCATATTTTCATATTGTTGAACAATTTCTTTATTGTTAACTGAACGATAAAATGCTTCAAATATAACTTCTAATCTAAAGAAAGATTCATATAAATTTAATAAGGTAATTTCAAAATAATATGATCTTCTTGAAAACAAGAGTAAAGGTGAAGAATGTGCTATTTCACTAGCCATTTCATATACTTTTGAATAATTACTTAAACCAGCAAGTTTTTCAACGCCATCCCTAAAATTCAATTTTAAAGGCGTATCTTCACTTTGCTCTTTTGCAGAATAAAGATATCCATATTCAATATATTTTTTCATATCCTTACTTTTAAGGTCATGTTCTTTCATCTCAGCTTTGATTTGTTCAAAAATTTTATCAACTTCATCTTTATTTTGAATTTGATTACGATAAGCAAGAGCATAACGGATATGTTTAAAATAAGCACCAAACATTTTGTTCCCATTTCTAACAAGGCAAATCATAATACATTCATTTTCATGAAGTGTTCGCCAAGTTGAAAATGCTTCTGTTTCAAATCCATCTGTTAAAAGATTCAAAATGCATTTACCCATTTTCATCGCTTTTGTAAGCATATCTTTTAATAAAGAGGCATTTTTATCTTTTACTTTAATACTTTCTAAAGTTCTTAAAGAAAAATTCAAATATAAATCTAAAGTTGAAACAGGTGGATTAAATTTATTTAAAAAAGCTTCTGATTTAAAATTAAGTTTTTCGTTAGTTAAATATTTATCAGCACATAAACTACCGATTACTTGAATTTCTTCACTGTCTTTATTTATTAAAGAATGGTCAGTTATGTTATGTGAAAATAAGTAAAATTTATATTCATTAATAATGTAAAAAATAACTACATAATGATTTACGTATAAGTTAAAAGCATTTTTAGTTTGTGTTAAAACGTCATTTATAGTTTCTATAACTAATAAATAAAGTTCATAAAGGTTGTCAAAATCTATAGAATCAGCAAGTTTACCTTCTATCAAAAAATTGCAAAAACTTTCTTTACTTATCAACGAATTTCTCATGCAATGATTATAAAATAAATAGCGAAAAATTGCCTTAAAAATCGCATTATTTTACCTTTTACGTCATGCTTTTGGATCTTCACGAGGTTTAAATTTATATTTTCTTAATGCTTCATAAATTACCATTGGTTTTCTAGCTAAATCCAAACAAATAGCTTGAATGGTTCTATTTTCTTCTACTAATTTTTCAAGCATTAAAATTTCATCACCTTTAAGTTTTATTCCTTGAATAGCATGTGTTAGCACAAAATTATAATAAAATTCTATATTACGATAAATTTCGATTCTGGCTTCTTTTCCAAATAAAAGAGTATAGTATTGAATTCCGTAAGCACTTGTTACATAAGCTTCTTTTATATCCATTTGATTTTTAATTACTAAATATCCAATTCCAAGTTTTTGATCACTAAAACTTTTTAAAGTTATGTATCCAGAATTTGCTAAATATAAAAGAAAAGCATCACGATTAATCTTTTTCTGATTGAGCATCACTAATATTGAATTAAGTTCTAAAAACATTTGTTGAAATGTTAATGGCTCATCTACAATGTCTTCAAATACGCCTAGAGACGTAAAAAGTATCTCATTCAAGGTCATAAAAACTCCCTCCCTGACAAGATTTAACAAGATAATTATTTTTTTATAGGATCCCCCTTCTTGTTAAAAGTAATATAAATCTATCACTTATAAATTTTGCCAGCAAATAACATATTTGACATATTTAAACAAAAGATACGAATATAATCACATTTTCTATTAAAAAGATTGCAAATCATAAATTAAAAAATCTTTATACATGATTGTGATTAAGCTAGTTTAATTTTTACCGTGTTTACTAAAGATATAAAAAGTAAATAAATTATAGAACAAAAAAACGCCAAGTTTAATTCGGCGTTAAAAATAAAAAGCCTGGCAACGTGTTATTCTTGCTTTTCAGCTACCTTCACCACTGCAGTGCTTAACTTCTCTGTTCGGGATGGGAAGAGGTGTGTCCACTGCGTCATCGTCACCAGACTTATCAAGAGAATA
>CALVLC010000064.1 GCA_944336335.1 uncultured Bacilli bacterium
CAATGGTTCAAAGTTCCTAGCAAGATTTACATTGAAAGAAACAGCATCCAATATCTTAAAGATGCTAAGAACGTTAATAAAGTATTCATCGTTACTGATAAATCAATGGTCCAACTTGGCTTCTTACAAAAAATTATCGATCAACTTAAGTTAAGAAGAAACGAAGTTACAATCCAACTCTTTACTGATGTTGAACCAGATCCAGATATCACAACAGTTAAAAAAGGCTGTGAACTTATGAGTTCATTTGAACCAGATACAATTATCGCTTTAGGTGGTGGTTCTGCAATGGATGCTGCTAAAGGTATGTGGTTATTCTATGAACATCCAGAAGTTAACTTCGATGATTTAAAACAAAAATTCATGGATATCAGAAAGAGAGCATTCAAATATCCTGAACTTGGAAAGAAGAGCAAACTTATTTGTATCCCAACAACTTCCGGTACAGGTAGTGAAGTTACTCCATTCGCTGTTATCTCCGATAAAGCTAACAACAAGAAATATCCATTAACTGACTATTCATTAACTCCAACAATCGCTATTGTTGATGCTGAATTTACAACAAATCTTCCTGCATCAGTTACAGCTGACACAGGTATGGACGTTTTAACTCACGCTCTTGAAGCTTATGTCAGTATGCTTGCTACAGACTATACAGATGCTCTTGCAATTCAAGCAACTCAAATGGTCTTCAAATACCTACCAAGATGTGTTAAAAACGGTAAGAATGATTTAGAAGCTCGTGAAAAAATGCACAATGCTTCCACAATGGCCGGTATGGCATTTGCTAATGCTTTCTTAGGTATGAATCACTCAATGGCTCATAAGGTTGGTGCTTATTTCCATGTCCCACACGGAAGAGCAAATGCTATCTTATTGCCATTCACAGTTATGTATAATGGTGAGATTCCTCAAAAACTTGGAACTTGGCCAAAATACAATGTCTATGATGCTAACGAAAGATATGCAAATATCGCTAGACTCTTAGGACTTAAGTTCAATACAACAGAAGAAGGTGTTAGAGCACTTGCTGATGCAATCTATGATTTAGGTATTGAATGTGGTGAAAAGATGAACTTCAAAGCTGAAGGCATTGATGAAAAAGAATGGATGGATAAAGCTGAAGAATTATCTTACAACGCATTTGAAGATCAATGTACACCTTGCAACCCAAGAATTCCTTTAGTTAAAGATATGCAAGAAATCTTTAAACAAGCATACACAGGTTACGTTAAAGGAAAATCAAAGATTTAAGTTTAAAATAAGGTTATAATAAAAGGCGCTTTAAAGGGTAAAACCTTAAGCGCCTTTTAAGACATATCTAAGGAGAATTAGTAAATATGCCAAAGTTTGATACGAGAGTTCAAGAATTAAGATACAACGTATTAAAAAAGATTATTAATCATCTTGATCAAGGTGATTTAAAAGAATCTTTTTATGATATTCCAAAAGAAGTCATACCTGGACCAAAACCATCCATGCGTTGTTGTATTTATAAAGAAAGAGCAATTATTCAAGAAAGAATTAAGATTGCTACTTTCCATAATTCAAAAATGGATGAGAACATTATTAAAGTTATTCCAATCGCTTGTGATGAATGTCCTCTTGGCGGTTACACAGTAAGTGATGCATGTAGAGGTTGTATTGCACATAGATGTTCTGAAGCTTGTCCAAAAAAGTGTATTTCTTTTGATGAAAATTTAAGAGCCCATATTGATAAGAGTCAATGTGTAAACTGTGGCATGTGTGCTAAAGCTTGTCCATATAGCGCTATTGAAAATAGAATTAGACCATGTGAAAGGGCTTGTAAGCAAAAAGCAATTAGCCCAAACCCAGAAACTAATGCTGCTCAAATTAATGATGCAAAATGTATTCACTGCGGCGCATGCGTTTATACATGTCCTTTTGGAGCTATTGTTGATGTAAGCTACATTAGCGAAATTCTTGAGCTTTTAAAGAACAGTGAAAATAACACAAAATATAAGGTTTTTGCAGTAGTTGCTCCTTCGATTGGTGGTAATTTTATCGAATATAAAAATGGTCAAATTATTGCTGCACTTAAAAAACTTGGCTTCTACGATGTAGCTGAAGCAGCACTTGGTGCTGATATGGTTGCAATTAGTGAAAGCCAAGAATTAATTGAAAAAGGTAAATTAACATCTTCATGTTGCCCAGCTTTTGCTTTATATATTAGAAAGTTCTTCCCTGAACTTGCTCAATATATTTCTCACTCACCTTCACCAATGAACGCAGTTTCTAAATTTATTAAAAGTAAATTCCCTGGTTCAAAAGTTGTCTTTATTGGACCATGTACAGCTAAGAAGAGTGAAATCAAACACGAAAGTGTTAAACCATATGTTGATTCTTGTATGACTTTTGAAGAATTACAGGCATTTATTGATGCAAGAAACGTTAATGTAGCAGAATTACCAGAAGAAAGTTATGGAGAATTTGGTGGTTCGTTCTTTGGAAGAGGCTTTGCTAAATGTGGTGGTTTATCAAGCGCAGTTAATGAAGCAATTGCAGAACAAGGAATTGATTTTACTGTTAAAGGTAATGCGGTTGACGGAATGGAAAATGTTAAAAAAGCATTACTAACATTTAAAAATCCTAAAAATGATATTAACTTCTTAGAAGGTATGGCTTGTGAAGGCGGTTGCATTGGCGGTCCTTGCAATTTACAGCATCAAATTAGAAACAAGATGAATCTTGATAAGTATTCATCTGTTGCTCATAAGAGCATCAAAGAAAACGTCGATAAGGCAAACTAAAATGAATGAATTTAGAGATTTAATGGCTAAAACCGATAAGGAAGCTAATGTCTTTCTTTGCGGAGTACCTTTTGACAAAAACGCTAGCGTTGGTAAAGGCGCTAGTTTAGCACCTAAAGTTATAAGAGAACTTAGCTATGATTTGCCCGCATTAGATATGATGGGAAATAACCTTACTAAAGTTAAAATTGAAGATTTAGGTGACTTTTGCGGGGATAATTTTGAAAATCTTAAAAATGATATTCAAGAGAAATTACTTTCAAAAGATGGTTTCCATATTATTTTAGGTGGTGACCATTCAATTGCGATCGCAAGTGAAAGAGCTTTCTTTGATGATTGCATTAAAAGAGGTAAAATTCCTGTTATCATACATATGGATGCACATCCAGACATTTGTGATATTTATGAAGGAAGCAAATATTCTCATGCTTGTCCAATTTTTAGAGCTTTAGAATATGGCTACAAAGACGAAAATATTACTATGGTTGGAATTCGTGGATTTGAAGCACAAGAAATTGAGACATTTAAAAAGCATCCTAAATTAGATGTTTTCAAGAGTGTAGATATCAAAAAACTAGGTGTTGAAGCGTTACTTACTTTGCTTGTTGCTAAATATCGTGATCCTCAATACGAAGTTTATTTTAGTTATGACATTGATGCTAATGATCCTGCATATGCTCCTGGTACAGGAACTCCGGAAGCATTCGGTTTAACAAACTTCGAAACTGTAGCTATATTGACTGGTTTAATTGCTAACTTAAATGTAACGTGTCTTGATATTGTAGAAGTTGCTCCACCTTTAGATGTTAACAATATAACATCTTGGTTAGCTCTCAAATCATTATATGAAGTTTTCCATACTTTAATTGAATCCGGAAAGTTAAAAAGATAAACAGTGAGGTTTGCAGTGTTTTTAGATGAAAACAATAGTTGGAATAAAGTATTTGATGATATTTCTAAAAAAGAATATTTTAAAAAACTAATGTCTTTTCTTGAATCTGAATACCAAACAAAAACAATTTATCCACCAAAAGATTTGATTTTTAATGCTTTTAAACTTACTCCATTAAGTGAAGTTAAAGTAGTTATATTAGGGCAAGATCCTTATCCTAATCCAAATCAGGCTATGGGTCTTGCCTTTAGTGTTAATGAAGGTATTGCTTTACCTCCAAGTTTAAAAAATATTTTTAAAGAGATTTATCTTGAATATGGAATCGAGAAAGATTTACCTGTTTCAGGAGATTTATCATATTTAGCAAATCAAGGCGTCTTGCTATTGAATCCTTACCTAACGGTTGTTGCTCACCATCCATTAAGTCATAAATTAAAAGAATATGACAATTTGTTTAAAGATATTTTAGAAACATTAAATAATGAGGATCATCCAATTGTTTTTATGCTTTGGGGAAATAATGCTAAAAAACATCATAAATTATTAACAAATTCAAAGCATTTAGTCATTGAAACTTCTCACCCATCACCATTAAGTTCAAATCAAGGTGGTTGGTTTAATTCAAATTGTTTTAAATTAGCTAATGAGTTTTTGAAAGAAAACGGAGAAAAAGAAATCAAGTGGATTCTATAGAAAGAGATTTTCTCAATTATTTTGATATCGAGAAAATTGATAATGAAACATATGCCATTAAGGAAAGCAAAATTTTTTATAGAGCAAATTGTTTTCTATTAATTCATGAAGGTGAAGCCATACTTATCGACGCTTTAACAGGTGTATATTCAGAATTTTTAAAGTCTCTTGAACATATTTTTCATATTAAAATTCGAAAGTTATATTTAACACATGCACATTACGATCATTTCGGTGGATTTGATGGAAGAATTATAAAAGAAGTTTATTTGTCAAAATATGAGACTTGCTATTTAAGCAAATATTATTTAACAAATAAATATGTTCGAAAAGAAATTTATTGTGATGGAAAATCAGAGTTTCCTAATGGCTTTGAACTAGAAAAGTACAAAGTAAAGCACATCAAAAATGTCCGTGAATTTCCTAAAAAGATCATAATTGGCAATAGAATCTTAGAAGTTATTGAAACGCCAGGTCATTCAAAAGGTTCTACATGTTTTTATGAAACTTCTAGAAAGTATTTTTATTCAGGCGACTTTTTATATAGAGGCGATGTTGATATTTTTGAGGATCCTACATCATCTTATAAAGACTTCATTATAAGTTTAGAAAAATGTAAGGACTTAGAAATCAACAAGTTTCTGTGCGGTCATTACGACGCGCAAATAGACGGTAACAAACTTTCAGTCAAGGAACTTTATAATGATTTATTAAAAATAGATGTAAGCGACAAAGCAAAAATTGTTTTAAGAAAATATGATATAGCTCTACTAATAAGACATTAAATTTTATCTAAAATTTGTTGTTGTATAGAAAAACCCGCAAATCTTAGTCTTTTTTTGTAAAAATATTTTTCTTTTACTTCGATAAAATTTGTATATAATATTTGTGGGTGCTCAAGAATGGGCTGAGATAAGCATGATACTTGCTTGACCGTTAACCTGATCTAGGTAATGCTAGCGTAGGAAATTTTTTAAATATTTGCTCTACGCTTGCGTAGAGTTTTTTATTTAAAGGAGTTTTTATGGAACTGGTAAAGAAATTTGTAAAAAAATTCTTTAATGAAATTGTTTTTACAATAGGATTCATTGTTTTAATGTGCACGATAGCTTTGCCTTTCGCTGATGTTACTTTAGGTGATGGGAGTGTACTCACTGTACCTTTTACAACAGCCTTAACTGGTGGAGTAGTTAGTATTGCTGACGCTGAATATACACTAGGCAATACATCGATTTTGTTAATCTTTGGATTATTATTTTTAATTTTGAGCGAGGCATTTACTTTAATCGCTGCTTTATTGAAGAATAAAAATTTGAAATTAATTTTCAGAGTTGCTGGATTAGTTTCTTTGATAGCTAATATTTTTATATACATGTTATCTGGTTACTTAATTGGAGTTTTAGATTTAAGTGAAGTTGGGGCAAGTGGCGTTGTTTCATCAAGTTTTGGTATAGTAGTTACGCTTTTTGATGTAATTATGGCTATTGTGTTATTTTCATTAGTCTTTAATGCTAAAAAATATACTATACAAGAAATTTGCGAAACAGCATTTTTAGTTGGCTTAGCTGTTGTTTTAGATCAATTTTTAAAGATTCAAATTCAAGCAAATGGTGGATCAATTAGTTTTAGCGCTTTGCCTTTGTTCATTATCGCTATTAGATACGGAGCATTTAAAGGCTTTATTGCAAGTGGATTAATTTTTGGATTCTTAACTTGTTTACTTGATGGGTACGGTTTCCAAACATTCCCTTTTGATTATTTAATTGCTTTAAGTGGATATGGACTTGTTGGAACATTCTTTAACTTAGCCAAAAAGTTTTATAAAAACATTGAAAACCCTGGCGAATATAAGAAAAAGCAATTTATTTATTCGGTTATTTTTATTCTTATTTCAACAATTCCAGTTATGTTAATTCGTTATGTTGGACACATGATATCAGCAAATATTCTTTATGGATATCATCCAATTAATGATTTTTTAGCCAATTTTATTTATCAATCAACTTATGTTCCTGGTGCAGTTGGCTGTTCAATGATTGGTATGATTATTTTAATCGAACCAGTTATTATGATTAATAGATTATTTCCTGTTAAAGAAGCTAAAAATGTTGACGAGGATTTAGAAGTAAAAGAAAATTAGTACATGAATAGATGCGTAATTATTGCTGGAGGCGAAATTAGAAAGAAAGACATTTCAATAAGAAATGATGATTTTGTAATTTCAGCTGATAGTGGTCTTACGTCTGCTAAAAAATATAATATAAAAGTAGATTTATTAGTTGGCGACTTGGATTCTTTAAAAGAAGTTCCTCACGATATTGAACTAGTAAAATTAAATCCTATTAAAGATGATACAGACACACTTTCTTCAATCAAAGAAGGCGTTAAAAGAGGGTATAAGGAATTCATTATTTATGGCGCCCTAGGAAAAAGGATTGAACATTCATTAGCAAACTTATCGCTTTTAATTTATTTAAAAAACCTTGGTTTTGCAGGGAAAATAATTCATAAAGGACATTCATACATTATTTTAAAAAATGAATCTATCACTCTAAAAAAGAAAAAAAGTGGATATTTGTCTGTGTTTGCTGTTTCTTCAGTATGCCAAGGGGTTTATGAAAAAAACTTAAAATACGAATTAACTGACTACACCTTGACGAATGATTTTCCTATTGGAATTGATAATGAATATATAAATCTTTCTCCAACAATCGAGGTAAAAAATGGTACAATCTTATTGATTTATTAAGGTTATGAAGATTAGAAATATTTTACTTAGAGAGCTTGAAAAGACTAACAAGAATATTGGAATTATTAAAGACGATATCGAAGAATTACCTAAAGGCAGTTTAGTTAAGATTAAAGCTAAAGAAAATGTTTATTGCTATTTAAAATATCGTGAAGATAAGCAAGTAAGAAGCATTTATATAGGTAGAGACAATGATGTCGAAACTTTAAAAATTGATTCTGATATTAAAAAGAGAAAAAAATTAGAAAAAGCTCTTGATGAACTTGAAGAAGAAAAAATATTGATAGAAAAAATGCTAAAAGTTAAGTAAAGATGGTTCCAAGTTGGACCATTTTTATTTTGGGTACTTAAAATAATATATTATTTTAATATCGTAAATAAGGCGTTTATAGTAAAATAATTGCGACTATGTAAAGGAGTTTATTTTATGCCATTAAAGAAGTATAACGAGGAAGAAATCTTAAAGAAAGAAGAGGAGGCGAAAAAGGTCGAAGAAGAAGCGACTAATAAGCTTCAAGCAACAATAGAAGAAAACAGCAAAAAAGAGGAAGAATTCAACGCTGTACCTTTAAGAGAAGATCAAGAAACAATTAAAGTTAATATCGAAAAAGCTAGAGCAGAATATTTTGCTTCAAGTAAAAAGCAAAAAAGATACGGAACTATTATTACTGTTGTCACAATGCTTCTTCTTGTTGGATGTTTAGTATTAATGGTTACTTTAAGTGGGACTTATCAATTTGTTACTTATATTTCTATTGGGGGTATGGTTTTAATCTTAGCTGTCGTATTTTTCTTAAATCGTATGTTAAGAAACAAACTTTCAAAACAAGCCGAAGATTATATTGCAAAGCTTTATTCAGAAGTTGATAACTATCTTTTCGCAGGCGAAGATTTCAAAGAATTAAGTTTTAAACCACAAGGCCAATTAAAAGATGAAATTTTCATGGATGCAAGATTCTACAAGGATTTAAAAAACACTAGAAGTAGAAATTTGGTAAGTGTTCAATACAAAGGAAAACTTTTAGTATCAGCTGATTTAGCTGGTAATGTTTTAATCAAAAACAGACTATCTCCAATGTTCTTAGGTAAATTTTACGATTACGAAAATACCTATGACAAAGAAGGAAAAAGAATCATCATGCAAATTAAAGGCGGTGAACTTTCAAGACCAATTGATGATGTTGATGACCTTAAACTTGTAGAAGGCAATGACACATATGCTATTTACACTAATGATGAAGAATGGCGTAAAGTTTTAAAACAAGATGTTATTCGCAATATTTGCAAGTTACAAATAGATAAGACATTGATTGATGTTATTATTTCGATTCGACCAGGAAAAACTAGTATTGGTATCGATTATATTGATGAATTTATGAACATTCCTGTCGAACATGAATTCGATTTCAATTTAGTAAGAAGAACAGAAGCTGACTTAAAGAAAGTATTAACTATTTTCGACGACATTAAATAACTACCATTTGTTTTTAAGAGGTAATAAGTATGAACTCATTTAAAAATAAATGGATAGAAATACAAGGTTATAAGCATGATGGTCGAATGCATAGAATTTGGGATAGTGTCTATGTGATTGACCAAACTGATGATTATATTGTTGTAGCTAGCACAAAAACTAAAGTTATCGAGCATGATTTTAGAATCTGGTATACAAAAGAACCTGCAATTATGATTTTCTTTATTAATCACTGGTGGAATGTCATCGCAATGCTTAAAAAAAGCGGATTAACTTATTACGTTAATCTTGCTTCACCTTTTGTTGTCGACGCTAAAAGAATTAAATATATCGATTACGATCTTGATTTAAAACTTTATCCAAATAATGATATAAGATTAATCGATGTTAAAGAATATGGATATCATCGTAAAAAATTTAATTATGGTAGCGATATTGATCAAATTCTCCGTTATAACATCAATCAAGTGAAACATTATATGGAAAATGGATTATTCCCATTTAATGATGAAACAATTAAGAATTATTATAAAAAATTTGTAGAAGAAACGAAAAGGGGTGAAGAAAGTGGTAAGTGAAATTATTACAAACTCTAAAGAGGAAACAATAAAACTTGGCGAAGCTATTTCCAAAAAGTTATTTGTTGGTGCAGTTATTACTTTAAATGGTGATTTAGGTGCTGGAAAAACAACAATAACAAAAGGAATTGGGAAGGGACTTGGTATTGAAGAAGAAATTAATTCACCAACTTTTAACATTTTAAAATGCTATTTTAATAATAAGTTAAATCTTTATCATATTGATGCTTATCGTCTTGAAGATGTACCACCAGCTGGAAAAAACATTGGTTTGGAAGAAGTTATTGAAGGTGATGGCGTTGCTGTTATCGAGTGGCCAGAATTTATTAAAGAAATGATCCCTTTTCATTCAATGAATATTGAAATCCATTCTCTTGGCGGAGAAAAAAGACAACTTATCATTTCTTCGTTAAGTCCTAGATACAAAGATTTAATTGAATCTTTAGGAGGAAAAATTAATGCTTAGTTTAATTCTTGATAGTGCAAGTAAAGAATTAGGTGTAGCACTTGCTAGAGAAAATGAGATTATTGATGAAATTAAATATGATGCTTGGCAAAAGCAAAGTGAGTTAATGATTCCTGAAATTGATAAAATTTTCAAAAGAAATAATATCAACCCTAAAAATATTGATGAAATTTTGGTTAGTCAAGGCCCAGGAAGTTATACTGGGGTTAGAATTGCTCTAACAATTGCAAAAGTTTACGCCTATGCTTTGGACATTCCAGTTTATGCTTTTTCTTCCTTAAATATTTTAGAGAATAGCGAAAAGCCTTCTATATGTTTAATCAATGCTCGCGGTAATAGAAGTTATTTTGCCGTCTATGATAGTGACAAAGTTATAGAAAAAGATAGAGTTTTATCAAATGCGGAAGTGTTAGATTATGTAGAGAAGCATCCCGAATTTGTGATTTGTGGTGATGCAAGTTATATAGATGTTGTTTCTGAGCAAAACGACGTTTTAAAAAATATGCTTCGCTTAAAATCTGAAAAATATAAAGTAGAAAACATTTTAAGTTTAAAAGCAGTTTATCTTAAAGATGAAAATGATTATCAGAAAAGCAACAACTAATGATTTAAAAGCTCTTAAAGAAATTGAAGATGAATCGTTTTTAAATCCGTTTAAAGAAAAAGATTTGTTATACGAACTTTCTGAAAACCCTGTTTCAGAATTCTTAGTAGCTGTTGACGAAAGTGATAATGTAATTGGTTTTATTGATTATTGGATCACTTTTGATTCGGCTACAATTGATCAGATTGCTGTTAAAAAAAGTATGAGAAACCAAGGATTTGCAAGCTTTTTACTTGAGAATTGTATACAAAGTTTAAAAGAGAGTGGTGAAGTGAGTTTCTTGACTCTTGAAGTAAGAAAATCAAATCTACCAGCAATCGGCCTTTATAAAAAATTTGGTTTTGAGAAAGTAACTATTAAAGAAAACTATTACGATGATGGCGAAGATGCCATTTACATGGTTAAAGGACTGGTATAGTAGTATGGAAAAAGAATTGGTTATATTAGGGATAGAAAGTAGTTGCGATGAAACTGCATGCGCTGTTACAAAAGGCGGGAAACTTTTTGCTAACGCAATATCTTCCCAAATTGCTGTTCACCAAAAATATGGTGGTGTTATGCCAGAAATTGCTTCAAGATTACATTTAGAAAATGTTGCTTGCGTTATTGATGAGGCTTTGAAGACAAGTGGAATAAAATTAGACGAAGTCGATGCTATTGCTGTAACAAGAGGGCCAGGATTAATTGGTGCTTTACATGTTGGAATCCAAGCGGCAAAAACTTTAGCTCTTATTTATAACAAACCATTAATTCCAGTACATCATTTAGCTGGGCATATTTATGCTAATGAATTTATAAAACCACTTAAGTTTCCTTTGTTAGCAGTTGTTGTTAGTGGTGGTAATACTGAATTAGTTTATATGAAAGAGCATCTCAACTTTGAGATTATTGGAGAAACCAAGGACGACGCAATTGGGGAAAGTTATGATAAGGTAGCTAGAGTTTTAGGCCTTCCTTATCCAGGTGGCGTTGCTATTGATAAGCTTGCAAAAAATGGTAAACATACATATAAATTACCTACTCCAATGCATGATGGAAGTTTGAACTTCTCTTATAGTGGGCTTAAAACAGCTGTAATTAATTTAAAACATAAGCTTGATCAAACTGGAGAACAAGTTGTTATAGAAGATATGGCAAAATCTTTCCAAGATGTTGCTATTGATACGGTTCTAGATAGAGTTAAAAGAGCAACTGAAAAATATCCTGTTAAAGAGGTAGTCTTAGCAGGCGGAGTCAGTGCCAATAGTTATCTTAGAGAAGAAATAGTTAAGTTGTTTGAAGGCAGTGATTTAGAAGTTAATATTCCACCAATTTGGTGCACAACTGACAATGCTGCAATGATTTGTAAGGTTGGAGAATATCTTTATAAAGAAAAAATCTTTGCTCCACTTGATGTTTCTGTTGATCCAAGCTGGAAAATCCAAGATTTTAAAAAATTTTAATTAGTCTATAATTTAGAAAGGGATGTATTTATGAGTCAAGAAAGAGAGTTAACCGCAAGAAAATTATTTTTTGCTTATTATGATGAAAAGCTAGTTGAAGACACTTCTGTTACATTGGAAGGATGGGTTAAATCTCATCGAAATAATGGTTCAGTTGGCTTTATTGAATTTAATGATGGAAGCTACTTTAAGAGCATTCAACTTGTTTATGATAAAGATAATAAAGATTTTGACACAATTGCTAAAGTTAAATATGGTTCAGCAATACAAGTTGTTGGAAAAATAAAGCTTACTCCTACAATGAAACAACCTTTTGAAGTTCATCTAGAATCAGTTAAAGTCTTAGGCGATTGTGCTGAAGATTATCCACTTCAAAAGAAGAAACATAGTTTTGAGTTTTTAAGAGATATTGCTTATTTAAGACCTAGAGCTAATACATTTAATGCTGTTTATAGAGTTAGAAATGCATTAGCTTTTGCTATCCATAAATTTTTCCAAGAAAGAGGATTTATGTATGTTCATACTCCTATTATTACAGCAAATGATGCTGAAGGCGCAGGACAAGTGTTCCATGTTGTCACTGATTTAAAGAAGCCAAACGAATTCTTTAATTCATCAGCTTGCTTAACTGTTAGTGGTCAATTACATGTAGAAAGTTTTGCACTTGCTTTTAGAGATGTCTATACATTTGGTCCTACATTTAGAGCCGAAAACAGTAATACAAATCGTCATGCTAGTGAGTTCTGGATGATTGAACCTGAAATTGCATTTGCTGATCTTGAAGATGATATGAATTTAATTGAAAGTTTTATTAAATATATCATTAAATATGTTTTAGATAACTGTAAAGATGAAATGCAATTCTTTAATAACTTTATTGACAAAGGTGTAATCGATAAATTAAATACAGTTTTAAATTCACCATTCGTTAGAATGGAATATACAGAAGCTATTGAATTGCTTAAAAAAGCCGTAGAACAAGGACATAAATTTGAAAATAACAATATTTTCTGGGGTATGGATTTAAACAGTGAACACGAAAGATATGTTACTGAACAAATCGTTAAAGGTCCAGTTTTCTTAATTAATTATCCAAAAGAAATTAAAGCTTTCTATATGAAACTTAACCCAGACAATAAGACAGTTGCAGCTTGCGATTTACTTGTACCTAAAGAAGGCGAAATTGTTGGCGGCTCTCAAAGAGAAGAAGATTACTCTAAACTTGAAGGCAAAATGAAAGAGATGGGAAATGAAGAAGGCTTAAAATGGTATCTTAATTTAAGAAAATACGGTGGTTGCATCCACAGTGGTTTCGGTTTAGGTTTTGATCGTTTATTAATGTACATTACTGGAATGCAAAACATTCGTGATGTTCAACCTTTCCCACGTTATCCAGGTAGTTTAAAATATTAATATGCAAGAAGAAAACAATAGCAATATTTATTTAACACCAGATGATCGTAAACCTCATGAAGAAGAAGTTGTTTTTTCTAATGAGAATTCCGAAGACGAAGTAACACAAGAAAAAAGAGTTCTTATCACGCCAAAAAAAGAATTGAGTAAGGAAGAACTCATCCTAAAAAAGAAGAAAAAGAATTTAGCAATCTTCTTGGTTGTAGCAATTATTGATTTAGCATTATTTGCTTACATAATCTATTTAGTTGTTTCAATCTTTGCTAATATTGCTTAACTTATTGAGCTGCCGCATGGCAGCTTTTTAAGTTGGAAGATAATATTAAAGATAGGGAAGAACTGTTTTACTTCCTTATTTTTACTAGATTTTGCTTTTTTTAATTTTAACCATACTTAAAAGGCGATAATTAAATATCTATTTTCACCCTAGCCTGACCAAGCGAAAGTTGCAACAACACAAATTGTGGTAATTTATATCTGCGTTCCATTCAAGCGGGTCTTTAAAAATCACATATCTCCGGGCGCAATATCATTTTAAAGTAGTCAAGCATCATTAAAATAAAAACTATAGTGTCCGTTATATCAAATTTATAAATTCTTATAAATAACTATAAAAATTATATTGATTTCTTGTTTCAACCTTACTGGTTACTAAACGATTTAAAGAAAAATCATCTTGTAGAGCCGTTAAGTCCGCAAGC